>CALMAR010000393.1 GCA_937859855.1 uncultured Kineosporia sp. | reverse complement strand
CCGCGGGGCCGGGCCGGGCGGCTCCCCGGCGGGGCCGGTCGCCGCCGACTTCGCGGCCGCCGTCACCGGGTCGATCCCGGCAGGCTTCTCCGGCGTGTACAGCCAGGTGGTGAAGAAGCCGCCCAGATCCTTCCCGGAGACCTTCTCCGCCAGCCGGATGAACTGCGGGATGGTGACATTGCCCTGGGCATGCGCCCTGGTCCACTGCTTGAGCAGGGAGAAGAAGGCCCGATCGCCGATCTTCACCCGCAGCGCGTGCAGGGTCATCGCGCCGCGGTAGTAGACCGAGCCGTCGAACAGCAGGTCAGGGCCGGGGTCGCCGATCGTCACGTTCCAGAACGCGTCGTCGGCCGGGATCGCCGCGAACGCGTCGAAGTTCTCCTGCGCGGTGCCGAGGCCCTCGTGCTCGCTCCACAGCCACTCCGCGTAGGTGGCGAAGCCCTCGTTCAGCCAGATGTACTTCCACCGCTCCAGGGCAAGGCTGTCGCCGAACCACTGGTGCGTGAGCTCGTGCACCACCACGCTGTCGCCGGACACGGGGTCGGAGAAGAAGCTCTTGCCGTACACCGGGCGCGTCTGCGTCTCCAGGGCGAACCCGAGCCGGTCCTCGTCCGGAACGATGCCGCCCAGCGCGTCGAACGGGTAGTGGCCGAACTTCGAGGACAGGAACCCGACGATCTCGCCCTCGCGGGAGAGCGAACCCCGGGCGATGTCGCCCGGCGTCACCACCAGGTCGGCGGTGCCTGCCTGCCAGTCGTTGTCGTTGCCGGGGCTGCCCTCCGGCGGGCCGGGCACGTGCCAGCCGTCCAGCGGGTCGGCGTCCGCCTCGAACGAGGTGCTGCCGTCGCCGGTCGAGCTGACCACGTCGTCGACGAAGACACCCGCGCCCTGGTTGACGTCGTCACTGACGTAGGTGATCGACACCTCGACGTCCTTGCCGGCGTAGGGCGACAGGTCGACCTTCCAGTTCTCGTAGCCGTCACTGGCCCCGGTGGCGCCCCACCAGTCCCCGGTGGTGCCGCTGGGAGTGCACGTGTCGTCGTCCACCCGGGTCTGGTAGTGCTCCAGGAAGGGGTGGATCCCGGCCCAGCCGTAGGTGCAGGCGTTGCCTGTGCTCTGGCTGGTGTGGCCGTTCTCGTCCGGCAGCGTCGTCCAGTCGTCGGCACCGACCGTGTGCGCCTCGACGAAGACGTAGTCGTAGGTGAGCTCGGTGTCCCGGGCGATGTCGAAGGACAGCGAGGCTCCTCCGGCCGGGACGCTGAAGGTGCGCGCCAGGCGCTTGTAGGAGTTGTTCGCCGCTCCCGAGACCGCGTACCGGCTGCCCGTGCGCGGCGTGGCGAACGGGGTGAACAGGTCGGAGTCGACCGCGTCGACGACCTTGAGCCCGTGCGAGGTGTAGGCCTTGGTGGTGTAGTGGCCGGTCGCGAAGGTGGCCAGGTACGAGGCCATCGGCTGATTCTCGACCCAGGTCCACGTCGTCTTCGCGCCGGAGGTCTGCCGCCTCTTCAGCACGCCGT
Organism: uncultured Kineosporia sp.; assembly: GCA_937859855.1. The sequence goes on along the minus strand of CALMAR010000393.1, from coordinate 6,647 downwards.
TCGCGATCGTCTGCAGGCCCTTCGGCGTGGTGATGTGGAACGTGTAGGTGGCCTTGTCGCTCGGGTGGTCGCTGACCGGGTACCAGGCCGCGGCGCCGTGCGGCTCCCCCGCGACGAAGGCACCGTCCGTGGTGTGGAAGAAGCCGTTGTCGCCGAGCTCGTCCTCGATCGTGGCAGGCGAGCCGTCGTAGGTGACGACGGTGCTGAACCGGCTCCCGGCGGCCAGCCCGGACGGCGGGGTGACGACGAGTTCCTGCCCGTTGCGCTTCCAGGTGGCGGCGTCGCCGTCGACGGTGATCGACCGGACAGTCAGCCCGGTCAGGTCGAGGTCGAACCGGGACAGGTTCTGCGTGGCCCTGGCCACGATCGTGGTCGTGCCGATGACCCGGTCCGTGGCCGGCCGGTACTCCACGGCCAGGTCGTAGTGCCGGACGTCGTACCCGCCGTTGCCGTCCTGGGGGAAGTAGCTGTCGCCGGCACCGGGCGCCCCGGGCGTGTAGGGATCGGCCTGGGCGGCCAGCGGCGCCAGGGCCAGGCTCCCCCCGGCGACGAGGGCAAGCCCCGCCTTGAGCAGTCCGTTCACGGTGATGCTCCCTCGCAGTCCGGAGAACGACACCGGGCACTCTATGCGGCTATAGCGACAATTCGCACAGGAATCGCACAGGTAGGGGCGATTCAGAAGCCGCCGTCCTCGCCGTCCTCCACGTCCTCGTCGTCCTCGACGTCGTAGCGGGTCCACGAGGACAGCTCGAGGCCCGCTGAGGCGGCCAGCCTCGGCAGCTCGGCCAGCTGTTCGCCGTGCCGCGCGAGGACGTCGGCCATGGGCGCGTCCGCAGGTTCGCCGAGCGCCGCGAACAGGCGTGGCACCGCCGCAGCGGGAACGGTGTCCGACCACTCGTACTCCTCGAGCACGGAGCCCTGCGACCGGAGGATCTGACCGGAGACCGTGAGGTCGCCCGCGGGCGCCACGGTCGCCCAGACCCAGCGGCCTTCGCCGCTTTTCAACATCACCCTGGTGTCGTCCGATTCGTCCATACCCGGAAATCGTAGGGCGGCGCGGGGCGGCCTTCGGGAGTTGTCCACAGGGCTCGCGCTCAAAGAGCGCGGTGGCCGTCCTGAGCCTCGCCGACTAGGACCACGTGCGCGCAAGGTGTCGGGCCACGATCCGCCGGAAGTACCGCCCGAGCTTCCGATATCGAATGACTGATTTCGAGATGTCGGCTCTTGGTATGTCGGCCGAGAACATCATTCTGATTGGACGTCCAACGAGAGCTGTCCGTTACTTCGTGGTGGGCGATACAGGGATCGAACCAGTGACCTCCTGCCTCCGAGCGGGTCGACCACGCGGCCGCCGACGCCCTCGACGCCTACCTGCCCGCGGTTCATTCTGGTGGGACGTAGGTTGGACTCCTCGGCGACGGTGAATCGTTCGAGGGGTTGTACGGGCCCCCGCGCAGCGGTTGCTGGGTGCTGGTTCGGGTTTCGTTGTCTCGGAAGCGCGGCTCGTAGTGGGTGAAGAAGATCCGGCCGACCAGGTCTCGTCGGCTGTTCACCCCGGTCTTGTCGAAGATCGCTTTGAGGTGCTGCTGCACAGTATGTGGAGAGATCACGAGTTGGGTGGCGATCTCGGCGGTGGAGGAGCCGGCCAGAACCAGTTCGGTGACCTCCTGCTCCCGTTCGGTCAGACCGTACGCCGAGACCAGCAACGGGAAGATCCGGGCTCGGGTGGCCGCTTCGATGATCACGGCCACCTGGCGTTCGCCGTGGGTCAGCATCCGGGCGCCGTGCAACACGACCCAGGTGCCGGATCGGGACAGTACCCGGGCGACCGCCACCTGATGACGGGGAGCGGTGTCGCCGCCCGGTTGACGGGTCGCCGTCGGGCAGGTCGGCCAGCCAGCGTTCGGCGCCGGGTGTGGAGGAGATCACCTGCCAGCCGTCGTCGAGCACGACAAGTCCCGGGGCGTCTGGGCTGTCAGGGTCGGTGGCCTCACCCAACAGCAGCCCGCGCCGCACCGCTGCCGCCAGGTGCGGCGCCAGGTTCTGCAGCAGCCGCTTGTCCGCCTCGTCGAACAGCGGGCGGTCGGGCTCCCGGTAGAGGCCGAGCATGCCCCACACCTGCCCGTCTGCGGTGCGTAGCCGGCAGATCAACTCCTGGTCTCCGCCCAGGCTCATGTTCGCGTGCCAGCGCGGGCTGCTGGACGGCTGTCCACCGGTCGCCTCGAAGAGGGTCGAGATACCGGCCGGGCTGGTGGCGACGTCGATGAGCTTGTTCACGTCGTCCTGGTAGTACTCGTTTGCCAACCAGTCGGCGGGGAACTGGTCCAGTCCCTTGTGGTAGTGGCTGGTGGTCAGCAGGGACGCCGGGTCCAGGGAGTAGTAACAGGGGGCCCAGTAGAACGGGACGGCGTCGGCCAGGACCTCGGTGGTCTCGTTCCAGAGCGTGACCAGATCACTGGGCCGGGCCGCGAGTTCGATGATCTTCTCCGTCGCCCGGGTCCGCCGCTGCTCCTCTCCTCTGGAGCCTCCGAAGGATCCCTTCGACCGTCCCATGGTCCGAGGATAGGCAAGGGAAGGGCACCGAGGAATACCAGGTTTCTGGTATTCCTCGCAGGTCGTTGCGCTCTTAGCGTCGAGGCCATGAAGATCGCCATGTTCGGGGTCACCGGCGTCGTAGGCAGGCAACTGCTGCAGCAGACCCTCACGGCCGGGCATGAGGTGCACGCCCTAGTCCGGGCACCGGAGAAGCTCGCAGCAGTGGGCGGTCGATTGACGGTCACGCCCGGTGACGCCTGCGACGACAGCGACGTCGCCGCGGTGGTCGCCGGAGCCGACGCGGTGTTGTCCGCGCTCGGCGGCGTCCGCGGACCGGAAAGCCTCAGTCGCGGCACGGAAGCTCTGGTCCGCGCCATGAACGGGCACGACGTCCGACGGCTCATCGCGGCGCAGGGCTTCCACCTGCACTTCCCCGGCGACCCGGAGAACCCGGGGCAGCGGGCGATGCGACCGATCATCCGGTTCGCCGTCAGCCGCGGTATTCACGAGCACTCGCACGCCATGCCCGGCCTGCTGCAGGCCAGCGACCTGGACTGGACGGTCGTGCGCTTCCCGAGGGTGCTCACCGGCCGGCCCGCGGGTGAGTACCGCACCGGGAGGCTCAAAGTTGCCCCATGGAACACCGTCCGCGATCTCGACGTGGCCGACTTCATGCTGGCCTGCCTGCACGACAGGACGTCGATACGCGAGGCTCCGATGATCATCTCCACCGGCGCCGACCGCGCACAGCCGACGAGCTGACACGACAACCGAAGGAGCGATCATGCACACCCTGCACATCGAGCACTCCGTCACCGATTTCGATCTCTGGCAGAAGGTCTATGACTCCTTCGACGCCCAGCGTCGCGAGGCCGGTGTACGACACGAGCGGATCAGCCGACCGGACAACGACCCCGACTACGTCGTCATCACTCTCGACTTCGACGACCGGCCGGCCGCAGAGCACTTCCTCCAGTTCCTCCAGAGCAACGTCTGGAGCTACCGAGAAGCCTCACCGGCCCTGCACGGAGACCCACAGACCCGAATCCTCGCCGTCACAATCGATGTCTAAAGCAACTGCCCAATCCAGCATGGCCCAGAACATCCGGATCTCCCGCTGGGAGCCCGTACAACCGTTGGGCATGAGGCAGAGGCGTCCGCTGAAGATCGCACATCTGACCTGCTTCGCGGTCCTACCTTCTTACGCCTGCCCATGCTGGAGCGGGTGCTGCCTGGTAGTCCTGACGATGAGTTAGATAATGATCGGATGGCGGCGAGTCCCCTCGATGAGGGACCGTTCTTTCACGGCACCCGGGCGAGTCTGCAGATCGGGGACCACCTGACCGCGAGACGTTCCTCCAACTACCGGCCCGACGTGATCATGAACCATGTGTACTTCACCGCCCTGCGCGACGGAGCGGGCCTTGCCGCTGAGATCGCCGCCATGCTGAGACCCGAAGACGCTGAGCCGCATGTCTACGTCGTGGAGCCTTCTGGTCCATTCGAGAACGACCCGAATGTCACTGACAAGAAGTTCCCCGGCAACCCCACGCGCTCCTACCGCACGAGTTCACCACTGGTCGTCTTGAAGGAGATTACCGACTGGACGCGGCAGACACCTGATGCCCTTGAGGCCTGGCGTGAGCGGCTGTCAAGGCTCCGGGAGAGCAACGCAGAGATCATCAATTAGCAATCCATTCTTGAACTGGTCTGTGTCAGTGATGGACAAGACGGTCACTTCGGCGGTGGCGCGATCCGTCAGCACTTCCAAGCCATCGCGCAAACGCCGGCCGGTCCCACTCCGCCGCTGACCTTCCGGCTCTACGTCAGAAGCGCACGGTTCCGCCTCCGAGTGCACATCTCCTTGGGAGGCCATGGCAACCGGCGACCGAGGAGGCGGCGATGAAAAGCGACGGCCGAGGCGCGACGGGCGACCAGGGCGATCTGCGTCTGCTGACGCCGGACCAGCTCTGACAGCTGCTCCAGGTGCGCAAGTCGTGGGTCTACGACCAGGTCGAAGCCGGCCGGCTCCCCCACCTCTGGCTCGGCAACCAGCTCCGGTTCCGGCGCTCAGATCTGGCCGCATATCTCCGCGCATCGCCGACCGAGGGGCCACGCGCCGTCCACACGGCACCCCTCGACAGAGCCCGACACAGGCCTGCAGACCAACATCAACACCGGATGACTTCCGGATAGGAATGATCCTCAGGCACCGGAAAGCCGCAGCAAACACGCCCTGAGCTGGGGCTTCGTGGTGGGCGATACTGGGATCGAACCAGTGACCTCCTCGGTGTGAACGAGGCGCTCTCCCGCTGAGCTAATCGCCCGGGATGGTCGGCTTCGCGGCGATCCGCCGGCCCGACGACCCTGCTGATGCTAGCGAATGACGGCTGCCCCGACCCAATCCGATCGAGGTGGCCACCGAGGAACCGGTCAGGGCGCGAGGCCGGGGATCCACGACGTCCAGGAGTCCGGAAGGAAGCCGGGAACGCCGTAGGCCAGCAGCAGGAGGTAGACCAGACCGAGCAGGAAGGCCAGGGTGAGCAGCCCGAACAGCGCTCTGACCGGCAGCGGCTGGCGCCCCACCCACTGGCTCCATGCCTTGACCTGGCCCCGGACGAACCGCTCGACCCGCTGGGCCCGCTCGAACTCGGTGGCCAGCACGGCGAGCCCGACGAAGACGATCACCCAGCCGGGGCCGGGCAGCGGGATCAGTGCCAGCCCGCCGAGGATGATCGCGCCGCCCAGGATGCCGACGCCGATCCTGTACAGCCTGTAAGCGCTTGGTCGCTGACGGATGTTCTCCCGCCACTGCCGGAATCGGCCGGTCGGGCCGTCGGTGGAATCGGTGTCCACCTGGGCTGGAGCCGACTTCGTTCCCCCCTTATGCGCGTCGCTCACGGGCCCTACTGTATGACCCGCTGAGTGCTCGTGCTGGCAGAGAGTAGGCATGCCTCGCCGCGGACCCGCCATCTGCGTGCACGAACTGTCAGGACCACCCGTCCGGCGGGTTTCGACTGAGCCGGACCGGGGAAAGATGCCGACGTATCCGCGCCGAGTGCCCCCGGGGCCTGTGAATGGTGACCTACAGTCTCCACACCAGGCAACGGCAGTGACAGAGGAGAACGATGCAGCCGCAAGTTGACGTTGAGGCGTCCGTCCAGCTGCGTCTCGTGGTGGCGGACGCCGACGCCGTGCCGCTGCCGGTGAGCCTTCGTTACAGCGCCGCCGACCCGTACGCCGTCCGTGCCGTGTTCTCCGGTGACGGCATGGAGGTCGAGTGGGTGTTCGCCCGCGACCTGCTGCGCACCGGCCTGGTCACCCCGATCGGTGACGGCGACGTGCACGTGTGGCCCTCCTGGGGCACCGGCCGCGAGCTGGTGATGATCTCGCTGACCTCTCCCGACGGGCAGGCCGTGCTCGAGGCCGGCGCCGAGGACGTGCGGACCTTCCTGGATCGCACCGCCCTGGTCGTGCCCGACGGCGAGGAGAGCCTCTACCTCGACCTGGATGCCGCGGTCGCCCGGCTGCTGACCTGATCCACCGCTACGGATCGATCCCCTCCGCGGCCCGGCGGTCGTAGAGGGCCGACGCCGCTCGTCCGACCTCGCTGCCGGTCAACGGCCGGTCGTCGATCGCCACCAGCGGCTGCACCCCCCGGGTCGAGCTGGTCAGCAGGACGTCGTCCGCCTCGGCCAGGACGTCGAACGCCAGATCCTTCTCGATGATCGGGAAGCCTTCCTGGCCGGCCCATTCCAGCAGCAGGTCACGGGTCACCCCGGCCAGGCACCCCGAACTGAGCGGCGGGGTGAGCAGGTCGCCGTCCAGGACGACCAGGACGTTCGATCCGGTCCCCTCGCACAGCTGGCCTCGGGTGTTGGCCAGCAGCGCCTCGTGCGCCCCCCTGGCGTGCGCCGCCGCCAGCGCCACCACGTTCTCCACGTAGGACGTCGTCTTGGCACCGGCCACCGCGGACCGCTCGTTCCGCGTCCAGGCGACGGTCGCCGCGCGCACCTCGGCGGGCCAGCCGGCGGTCTCGGTCACCGCCACCACCAGGGACGGCGAGGCGTCCCCCCGGTCCGACCCGAGCGGGCCGACCCCGGCCGTCACGG
>CALMAR010000392.1:3933-10301 GCA_937859855.1 uncultured Kineosporia sp. | reverse complement strand
CCGTCCCCAGGTGAGCAGCCCCACCAAACCAGTGACAAGGATGCGGATCAGAAGACTCCGCAGCCGCATTCCGCCCGGAGGATGTTGAACGCCTACCGGCGCTGCGTTCTGTTGCTGGATGCGACCGGGGCCGCCCTGGCTGCGACTCTGGCGGTGCTGGCCAGATTCGACGCCGCCCCCAAGGATCTGTACCTGACGTTCCCGATCATCGTGCCGTTCGTGTGGGTGTCGATGCTGGCCCTGAATCGCACCTATGAGAGCCGGTACATGGGCGCCGGCAGCGAGGAGTTCGAGCGAGTCCTGCGGTCGGGACTTGCTCTGTTCACGGTGATCGCCGTGCTGTCCTTCCTGCTCAATGGCGATGTCAGCCGCTCGATTGTCCTGGTGTCCGTTCCGGCGACGGTGCTCGGTTCCCTGGTCGGCCGCAAGCTGGCTCGTCGTCCACTGCATCGGGCCCGGGCGCGGGGAGAAGGAATGCAACGCACGCTGGTTGCCGGACGCGGCCAAGCGGTCCACCACCTGGTGCAGTTGCTGCGGACGGAGACCAACGAGGGCCTGGAACCGGTTGGGGTGTGCCTTCCGGACGGGACCAAGCACCGGGACGAGCTCGACGGCATTCCGGTGATAGGCGACCTGGCCTGCATCCTGCCTGGAGTTGAGAGCACTCAGGCTCAGGTGGTTGCGGTCGTCTCCGACCCAGAACTGGCCGGGCATCCGCTGCGCCAGCTCTCCTGGGCTCTGGAGGAGCGTGGAGTCGAACTGCTCGTGTCTCCCGGCATCATCGAAGTGGCCGGTCCGAGGCTGTCGATCCGGCCGGTGGCCGGGCTTTCGTTGCTGCACCTGGAGAAGCCCGCGGCGCACGGCGGCTCGATGCTGTTCAAGTCGCTCTTCGATCGAGCGGGAGCAGCGGCAGCCCTGCTCGTGCTCTGGCCGGTTCTACTGCTGATCGCGATCAGCGTCCGGCTGACCAGTCCGGGTCCCGCCCTGTTCAAGCAGACTCGAATCGGAGTGGACGGCCGGGCCTTCACCATGTTCAAGTTCCGGTCGATGGTCTCCGATGCCGAGGACCAGCTGATCGATCTGCGTGACTGCGATGACGGCAACGGCGTCCTGTTCAAGATGCACGCTGATCCCCGGGTGACGCCGGTGGGGGCCTGGCTTCGCCGCCTGTCCCTGGACGAACTGCCTCAGCTGATCAACGTTCTGATCGGAGACATGAGCCTGGTCGGGCCCCGGCCGCCGCTGCCCAAGGAGGTGGCCAGATACGAGCCCGACGCCGCCCGGCGGTTGCGGGTGCGTCCGGGAATCACTGGCCTGTGGCAGGTTTCGGGTAGATCGGATCTGACCTGGGAGCAGTCTTTGCGGCTTGACCTGCGCTATGTGGACAATTGGTCGATGGCCCTGGACCTGTCGATCCTCTGGAAGACCGCCCAAGCGGTCTTCAAAGGAGCAGGAGCATACTGATCGGCACGCACCCCCACCACATGAATCGACATGAGCACAGGTTCAGCTGCACCACCTGCCGATGGCCGCGCTGGAATCGACGCGAACGTGGTTCGCCGGCTGATTGCGGCTCAGTTTCCCCAGTGGAGCCATCTCGACGTCGTGCCGGTCGAATTGGACGGCTGGGACAACCGGACCTACCGGCTCGGCGAACGGATGTCTGTACGGCTGCCGACCGCCGAGGGGTACGTTCCAGCCATAGCCAAGGAGAACCGGTGGCTGCCGGTACTCGCGCCGCAGCTGCCGCTGCCGATCCCCCAGATCCTCGGATCCGGCCGGCCCGGAGAGGGTTACGGATTTCCGTGGTCGATCCGGCGATGGCTGGACGGCGAGCCCGCGCAGCCCAGCCGGATTGCTGACCTGCCCCGATTCGCCGTTGATCTGGCTCGATTCCTGAACGTCCTGCACCGGGTGCCGGTCCAGGGCGGCCCAGCGGCGGGAGCGCACAGCTGGTACCGGGGCGCGTCGCTGCTGCACTACGACGAGGAGACCCGCCGCTGCCTGGCCCAGGCCGGCGATCTGGCCGGCCCCAGCGCCCTCGCCGTGTGGCAGCAGGCGATCAGCGCGCCGTGGGCCGGACCGGCCGCCTGGTTCCACGGCGACGTGGCGGCCGGCAACCTGCTGGTGAAGGACGGCGAGCTGGCCGCCGTGATCGACCTCGGCACCTGCGGGGTGGGCGATCCGGCCTGCGATCTGGTGATCGCCTGGACTTTGTTCAGCGGAACGAGCCGGGCGATCTTCCGGCGAGAGATGGCCAGGGACGACGGGATGTGGGCCCGGGCCCGCGGCTGGGCGCTGTGGAAGGCCCTGCTCACCCTGGCCGGTGATCGGGAAACGGCGAACCTGGGCCTGATCGAGGATCTGCTGGCGATGCCTTAGGCGGATGCGCTCAGCCGGGCCAGCGCTGGGCTTGGCCCAGTCCCGGGCCGCGCGCACACTGGAAGCTCGCCGCCGTCCTCACGAAAGTGCTCTGCCCCATGGCCTACCGTTACTGCACCAAGTGCCTGGTCAACCTGGAGCGCCGTCATCTGAGCCGCTGCTGGATCTGCGGCGGGCCGGGCATGGATCTGACCGGCGAGAGCGAGTCCAGCGTTCCGCCGGGCTGGGCGCAGTGCGCCGCCTGTCACGGGTCAGGCCGGACCGAGCACTGGTTGCTGGGCGACCGTGAGTGCAAGGAGTGTGACGGCTCCGGCTTGGTCCTGGCCGGGGCGGCCTGGCAGCCGTGACCCAGCCGTGAGCTGACGCGATACTCATGGCTCTGGCTGGGGCAGGGTTCCCTTGGTCTGAAGAACATCCGGGACTTGGCCCCGACACCAGCCGCCGCCCCTGAGCCGGTCGTCCGGCAGCCGTCGTTGCGCCGCCCCGCGGCTACTTGGGGATGCGCATCTCCCCGTTCAGGGCATCCAGTTTGTTCAACGAGAAGCGGTTCGCGCCAAGGGCTTTTCAGCGATGTGCTGACAACCCTACGTTTTCGCCGCCTCAGCACAAGCACGAATGTCAGCGGGGTTCCCGATCTGGTAACTCGGGAAGGTGATTCCGGCTTGCATGGCCTCCCCAGTGGCTGGCACACCGGGAAAGAGCTCAGGGCCTGCCTGCGGGCTTGTTGTACCGGCGGACGACCGGCTCCTGAAGTTCGGTCACCCACTTGCTGACGTCGTCGCTGAATTCCAGATAGCACTCGCGGTTGTAGCCGGTTGACTGATATCCGTTCACTTCGATCCAGCGCGACAACGTCTGGATGCTGTTCAGGACTGTGTCCATCGATCCTCGGTGAACGATGGTGGCCGCCTCGATCTGGGGCAGATCGACGATCGAGAAGTCATGGCCGGCCCTGGGTTCGGCATTGACCGGGATCGAGGCGTGCACGAAGACGCCGCCGCCGGGCGCGTCCTGGTAATAGGCGATGGCCGGGCCGGCCGGTTCAATACCGTCCCGAGCCAGCGCCATGATCAGCTGGTCATACAGCGGCTGAATCACCGGTGTGATCGAATCGGGTTCGAAACCAGCTGCCACCCCGCTTATTTCGGCAACTCGGATGGCCGGGATGGTCTTGACCTGAACGTCATTGCTGGGCATGGCGCCCTCCTCCTCGATGAGCCGGAGCCTCGCCTCGACCTGCACCAGCCGGGCCGCATCGCTGGCCAGTCGCTCCTCCAGCTGAGCTCGGCGCAGCCGTAGCATGCCGCGCAACTGCTGCGCGTTGACGGCGTCGTCCACGATCTCCTGAACCTGCCGGAGCGTGAACCCCAGGTCCTTGAGCGCCACGATCCGGTTCAGCCGCGCCAGCTGAGCGGCCTGATACCAGCGGTAGCCGGTCTGCTCGTCCACCTGGGCGGGGTGAAGCAACCCGATCGCGTCGTAGTGCCGCAGCATGCGGACCGATACCCGGCCGTGCCTGGCGAAGTCTCCGATACTGAACATGACCACCCGGTTCTAGGCCCTGACACAGGGGCAGACTCAAGTCTCTGGGAGATGCCGGTTCAGTGGCCGGGGACGGTTCCGGCCGGCGCATCCTGGCTCAGGGCCGTGCGCAGGAAAGCAACGTCAGTGGCAATGTCGTCCATCGGCGTCTCGATGATGACGTCGCATCCGGCGTCACGGCAGGCGGCCACGATCAGGTCCGGATCTATCGTGCCGGAGCCGTAATTGGCGTGCCGGTCGGCCCCCGACCCAGCTTCGTCCCGGGAACTGTTCGCGTGCACGAGGTCGACCCGCCCGGTAATGGCCCGGACCCGATCGATGATTCCGGCCAGGTCCTCCCCCGCGGCCCAGGCGTGACAGGTGTCCAGCACGAATCCAGGACCGTAGTCACCCACGGCATCCCAGAGCCGCCCCAGCCGGTCGAAGCTGCGGGCCATCGCGTTCTCGCCCCCGGCTGTGTTCTCGATCAGGATCGGCAGGCCGTAGCCGCCGTCCGGCATCCGTTCGAACGTCTTGCGCCAGTTCTCGGCACCCAGCTCGGGGTCATCCTTGGCGGTGACGTGGCCGCCGTGCACGATCAGTCCCCGAGCGCCGAGATCGGCCGCCGCAGTGGCGTGTTCGGCCAGCATCTTCCGGCTCGGAATCCGGATCTTGTTATTGGTGCTGGCCACGTTGACCAGGTACGGCGCATGGATGTAGATCGCCAGGTCGCTGGCCGCAAGCGCTCCGGCCTGCGGGTGTGGCGGCGGCTTCTTCCAGCCCTGCGGATCGCCGAGGAAGAACTGGATGGCCTCGGCGCCGATGGCGGCACCGTGGGCCAGCGGGTCAGCCGAGTCCACGTGCGCACCGATCAGAGCCACGCCCGTCAGGTTACAACCGTGCCGTCCACCGCCGCGGTGACCACATCGGCTAGCTGGCCGCGGCGGGCGAACACCTCCCGCTGCTGCTGGGCTCCGTTGCCCTGCGACCGGATTCGATCGAGTTGGGTTTCGACGAAGTCCAGATCGCCGGTCCGGGCCAGTGCCGGAGTCACCCGCTCCAGCATCCGGCCGATGCTCGCCCAGGCCGGGCTTGCCGTCCCGTCCTGAGGATCGGCCAGCTCCCCGGCCAGGCCGGACCGGGCCGCCCGCCAAGCGGCACCGCGAAGCATGTCGATCCGGGCCGGCGCACTCCCCCGGCCAGCCGCGTGCTCCAACAGCGCCGTCTCGACCAGGGCACGGCACAGCACAGCGATCAGGGCGGCGTCCCCCGCCGATGGCTGCACGTCCGCGACCCGGATCTCCACCGTTGGGTAACGCCGGGACAGCCGGGCGTCGAAGTACACCATGCCCTCGTCCAGCAATATGCCGGAACCGATCAGCCAGGCGACGACGGCCGCGTAGTCGTGCTCATCCGCAAAAGGTTGCGTAGGACCAGAAACCGGCCATCGATCCCACATCATCCGGCGGTAACTGGCGTATCCCGTGTCGACTCCCTGGGCGAACGGCGAATTGGCGCTGAGCGCCGTCACCACCGGCAGCCAGGGCTGGATCCCGTTCAGCGCCACCACGCCCTCGGCCCGGGAATCAACCCCGATATGGACATGACAGCCGCAGGTCAGCTGTTCGGCCGCGGTCAAGCCGTAGGCTTGCATCATCCGGTCGTAGCGTTCATCCGGAGTGGCGGTGGGGCTGACCGGGAGCGGGCTGGTGCCCAGCGCGCACAGCGCTCCGCCGGATTGGCGCACAGCGGTGGCCAGCGCCCGGCGCCGTCCAGCCAGATCCTGTACCAGGGCGCGGACATCGTGATGGGGGCGGCTGGCGGTCTCAGCCTGTTCCTGCTTGAGCTCATGTTCGACGTCGGCAAAGCCGGCCATTACGCGCTGGATCAGGGGACGAGGGCGCCCATCCCCCTCGACCAGCAGAAACTCTTCTTCCACGCCCATGCTGCGACCATTCACCGGCTCAGCCTGACGATCATTGGGCCGAACTGCATCCCGGGCCGCCAGCGGGCATACTCACCCGGATGATGTTTGTGGCGGTTGTGCAGCTGGGCGGGAAAACCGCGCCCGGCATAGAGGTTCCGCGTGAGGTGGTGGAGGGACTCAACTCGGGACGCCGGGTCCCGGTCGTCGTCACCATCGGTCGGCACAGCTACCGCACCACCGTCGCCAGCATGGGCGGATCCTTCTGGATTCCCGTGGCGGCCGCCGAGCGGCGGGCGGCGGGCATCGCGGCGGGCGATGAGGTCGAGGTCGACATCGCCCTGGACACCGCGCCGAGAACGGTCTCCCCGCCGGACGACCTGGCCCAGGCGCTGCGAGGCGACCCGGCGGCCAGCGAGTTCTTCGCCTCCCTGCCACCCAGCCAGCAGAAGGCCTACGTCACCTGGCTGGAGAGCGCCAAGCGACCCGAGACCCGGGTGAAGCGGGTCGCCGAGGCGGTCACGCTGCTCCAGCAGCGACA
>CALMAR010000392.1:0-3923 GCA_937859855.1 uncultured Kineosporia sp. | reverse complement strand
CGTACGGCCGGGGTCTGATCGTGCTGACGCTGCGTGGCCGCCTGCTCGCCGATGGGCGCTCTGTCGATCGGCGGACCCGGCGGTGGATCGATCGGCGGGGACGGCGTCGGCGGCTCCAGCGGAGGGACGGCCGGGCCGGGCTCGCCGGGAGGGTCCATCGGGGGTGGCTCGCTCGGAGGCGCTGGCCGTGGAGGTTCGAGCGGAGGTTCGGTCATGACCCGATGCTTGCGCGCCAGCGCCGGAGCGCAACTCGGGAGCCTGTCCGGATGCTCGTCGAGCCAGTAGATCGGGATCCCTGGGGGGCGAGGTTGATCGCCGAGGGACAGGCTCTGGACTGCGCCTGCCTGCGGCAGGATCGCCCGGCAACATCAGCGGCGAGTTCGAATCTCGATCGCTTCTACCGGTGGCATGCGGTTCTTACCGAACAGGCGAAACGCACTCATTGATTCGGCCGTTTAGCCGGCCCTCGTTCCGCCGTATTAACGTAACGGACTTGATCCACTACGCGATGTCACCGTAAGTGCTACCGCAGAAGGGACACCGCCATAGTCATGCTCGACCTTCCGCACCCGTTCACCCCCTCAGCCTTTCCCCCCGCCGATGCTGCCGTGAGTCAAGCGGCGAGCCAGGCGGTGTGGCACGTGGCGGTCACCCGGGCTGGGCAGTTTCCGATGTCCGAGGCCCGGTGTCCCTGCGACAAGGCACCCTGCGGGCTGGTCATCCCCCGGCTGAACGTTCCCTGCGACGTCCACAACGCCTCGGCCCTGCTGCACCAGGTTCACGCCGGTGCCGACTGCCACGCTGGGCGGCGTAGCCGGGCCGCCCGGGTCAGCGCACCCGGGCGCCGGTTCCTCATCTTCCGCCAGCGACGCCCCACCCCTTGACCCGATCACCGTGCCTGCGGACCTTCGACCCACGGGCCTAGCATGACGAGGCGACGTGACCCCCGCTGTCGCCATCGCGAGATGTTCTTCCTGGTGAGAGTGCCCGCCTCGTGCCCGATCCCGGTTCATCAGCCGAGCATGTTGACGTGCTCATCATCGGTGCTGGCCTGTCCGGCATCGGAGCCGCCTGTCATCTGCGAAAAGAGCTGCCAGGTAAGCGCTTCATGATTCTGGAAGCCCGGGATGATCTTGGTGGGACCTGGGATCTGTTCCGTTATCCCGGTGTCCGCTCAGACTCCGACATGTTCTCCCTCGGCTATGGATTCCGGCCCTGGAACGACGCAGCGGCGATCGCCGATGGCGGCCGGATCCTCGGCTACCTGCGAGCCACGGCATCCGAATACGGCGTCGACCGCATGATCCGGTTCCGGCACCGGGTGACCCGGGCGTCCTGGTCCAGCCAGGAGGGGCGCTGGACGGTCGAGGCGGCCTGCGGCGGGGACGCAGCTACCATCACCCGGTTCAGCTGCCGATTTCTCTACGCCAACACCGGCTACTACCGCTACGACCGGGGCTACGATCCGGTCCTGCCCGGCGCCGAGCGGTTCAAGGGCCCGGTCATCCATCCTCAGCGCTGGCCGGACGGCCTGGACTGGACCGGCCAGCGGATCGCGGTGATCGGCAGCGGGGCGACCGCGATCACCCTGGTCCCGGCCCTGGCCCAGCAGGCCAGACAGGTGACCATGGTGCAGCGGTCGCCGTCTTACATACTGTCGCAGCCGGCCCGGGATCCGCTGGCCGCGAGGCTCAGCACGAAACTACCCGCCCGGGCCGCCTTTTCGATCACCCGGTGGAAGAACATCCTGCTCACCACCGGGCTCTACCAGTTGAGCCGGTTGCGGCCCGGCCTCGTCCGGCGCCTGCTCACCCAACGGGCGATCCGCCAGTTGCCGGGCGGGTACGACGTCGGCACCCACTTCCGTCCCCGGTACGCGCCCTGGGACCAGCGGCTCTGCCTGGTTCCCGACGGCGACCTGTTCCGGGCCATTCGCAGCGGCCGGGCCACGATCGCCACCGGAGCCATCTCGTCGATCACTGCGGACGGCATCGAGATGGCCAGCGGAGAGGTGATCCCGGCCGACATCATCGTCACCGCGACCGGGTTGAACCTGCTGCTCCTGGGCGGCATCGATGTGACCGTGGACGGACAGCCCATCGACTTCGCCCGCACCGTGAGCTATCGGGGGGCGATGTTCAGCGGCGTGCCGAACTTCGCCGCAACGGTGGGCTATACCAACGCGTCCTGGACGTTGAAGGCTGATCTGATCGCGCGGTACGTCGTCCGGCTGATGAAGCACATGGACCGGCACCAATACCGGCAGGCCACCCCACTGCCTCCCCCAGCCGATCAGCCCCGGCGACCTCTGATCGGCCTCACCTCGGGCTACGTGCTGCGCTCCTTGGATCGATTGCCTCAGCAGGGGTCGAGGCCGCCCTGGCGGGTGCATCAGAACTACCCGCGCGATCTGCTCAGCTACCGGTACGGCCGGCTGAACGACGCCGGAATCATGTTCTCCGGCGGCAGGCCGGCGGCTACGCCGACGACAGCCAGCCCTACGAGGTCAGGGACTCCTCATCAGGAGCCGACAGGCTGAGCACGGTACCGACCACGACCGGGGAGGCGGTCATCTTCGCCTCCAGGTCGCGCAGCCGGACGGCGACATTGGACTCGACCTCATTCCCAGCCAGATCCACGTCGCCGACGATCGAGATCATCCGAGGTCCCACGATCTCCAGCCGGAGATAGGTCACCCGGGCCACCTCGGGCTGCTGCAGCAGGGCCCGGATGGCTGCCGAGCGCACCCGCGGATCGGCCTCCTCGCCGACCAGGAACCGCCGGTTGCGGTTGATCAGCACGATCGCGACGACGCCGAGCAGGATGCCGACCAGGATCGATCCGATCGCATCCGGCACTGGCGACCCGGTCAGCTGATGCAGGCCCAGCCCGCCGGTGGCCAGCACCAGCCCGGCCAGGGCCGCCGAGTCTTCGGCGAACACGGCCCGCAGGGTCGGGTCCGAGGTCGCCAGCACATGCTGGATCAGGTCGCGTTGCATCAGCTCGGCCTCGGGCCGGGCCTGGCGCAGGCTCTGCAGGAAGGATGTGCCTTCGAGCACGAAGGAAACGGCCAGCACGATGTACCCGATCAGGAAGTCGCTGGCCTTTTCCGGATGGAACAGTTCCTGTACACCGTGGGTCACCGAGACCGCGGCGCCCGCGGTGAACAGGCCGAGGGCGGCGAACAGCGACCAGACATAGGCCTCCCGTCCGTAGCCATGGGGATGGCGGGGATCGGCCGGCTTGCGCGAACGACGGTTCGCCACCACGAGCAGGACCTCGTTGCCGGTGTCGGCCCAGGAGTGCGCCGCCTCCGCCACCATCGAGGCCGACCCCGTGAGCAGGGCGGCGGCTGACTTGGCCGCCGCAATGAGCAGATTGGCTCCGAACGCGATGGCCACGGTCATCCCGCTGTCGGTTGCGGCTTCGCCGTTGCCCTGTGCGAGCTGGCCGATCTGGCCGATCAGATCGTCCTCATGGCGGCCCGCCGCGCGCCGCTGGGCGGTGTCCTGCTGAGGGTGGCCGGCCATGATCTCATTCCTAACACGGTGCGCCGCTGACGGCCCGGCCAGACTCACGGCCCGGCTGGCCCGATCGGAAGCCCCACGGTCAGCCGATCATGCTCAGCAGCGCCTGCCCGGCCGCAGTCAACTGCCGGGGCAGCGGTGTCGCCGGCGAGCCGATCCGGGCGAGGGTGTGGATCCGCGCGACGTTGACCAGCCGGCCTCTCGCTGCGATGTCGCTGAGTCGCGGGCCGCACCCGGCCGGCATCTCAAGCGGCCAATGCGGGCGGCCCACCGCGGCCTCCAGCACCGTCTTGCGGTCGCCGTCCCGCGTCGCCGGACCGCTCCGCGGCCCGCGCCCGAAGCCGAATGGCCGCTGGGCCAGCCTTTCCAGCACCTGCTCGGCCCGGGCCAGCCCCG
>CALMAR010000391.1 GCA_937859855.1 uncultured Kineosporia sp. | reverse complement strand
CGCCTCCGGCCCGCGGTGGGCCGTCTACCCCCGCTCCCCGGCCCCCCCCGCCGCCCCCCCCGGGGTGCACCCCGGGGCGGGCGGCCGCGAGCCCACCGGTGGGCCTGCTGGTCAACAACGCGGGCATCGGCACGAGCGGCGAATTCTGGACCGTGCCCTACGAAACCGTCCACCGGCAGCTGGAACTCAACGTCGCCACCGTGCTGGAACTGACCCACGCCGCGCTGCCGGGCATGATCG
Source organism: uncultured Kineosporia sp. (assembly GCA_937859855.1). Next base: position 5,265 of record CALMAR010000391.1, on the reverse strand, counting down.
GGCGCGGGTCCGGAGCGGTGATCAATGTGGCCAGTGTGGCCGGTCTGATCCCCGGCCGCGGCTCGACCTATTCAGCCAGCAAGGCCTGGGTGGTGTCCCTGTCCGAAGGGCTGTCGGCCGGCCTGGCCGGGACCGGAGTGCGGATCCTCGCGATCTGCCCCGGCTTCGTGCGGACCGAGTTCCATGCCCGGGCCGGCATCGACATGACCTCGGCCCCGGACGCCGCCTGGCTCACGCCGGACCAGGTGGTCCGGGCAGCGCTGCGCGATCTGGGCCGGGACGCCGTGGTCAGCATCCCGAGCCTGCGCTACAAGACGCTGGTGGCGGCCAGCCGGTTGATCCCGCGCCGGGCCGGGCGGGCGATCGCCTCCCGGGTGGCCGGAGCTCGCGGCCGTACCTGATCCGGGATCGGTGGCATGCTCAGGCGAGTGAAACCGTTCCTCCTGCTGGCCACTCGCGCCCATGACGCGGTGGCCGACGCCGAGTATCAGGCCTTCCTGCGGTTCGGCGGGCTGAACCCGGATCAGCTGGTCCGGGTCCGGCTGGAATCGGCACCCCTGGATGAGCTGGTGCCGGGTTTCGACCTCGGCCACTACTCCGGGGTGATGATCGGTGGCAGCCCCTTCACCACCTCCGATCCGCCCGGCGACAAATCACCGGTTCAAGTCAGGGTGGAGGAGGAGCTGGAGCTGCTGATCGCGGACGTGCTCAAGGCCGATGTGCCGTTCCTGGGCGCCTGCTACGGGATCGGAGCCCTGGGCCACTACGTCGGCGGGACCGTCGACCGGACCTTCGCCGAGCCGGTCGGCGCGACCGAGATCCGGCTCACCGCAGCAGGTCTGGCCGATCCGATCCTGGCCGGGCTGCCGCCGAGCTTCCAGGCCTTCGTCGGGCACAAGGAGGCGATGCGCGAGCTGCCACCCGGCGCCCAGCTGCTGGCCAGCTCGGACGGCTGCCCGGTGCAGATGTTCTGCGTGGGCACGAACCAGTACGCCACCCAGTTCCATCCCGAGCTGGACGTCCCGGGCATCGTGGAGCGGATGTACGCCTATCAGCATGCCGGGTATTTCGCCCCGGAGGAGCTGGAGGCCTTGATCACGGCGGCGCAGCGAGCGGTGGTGACCTGGCCGGCCCGGATTCTGGCCAACTTCGCCCGCCGCTACGCCTCGCCGTGACCTCCGGCGATATCCAGGCATGACAGGCTTGGGCAGTGACTGATTTCCGGGTCTGGGCGCCGAACGCCGGGCGAGTGATGCTGCATCTGCCAGGGCTGGACCGGCGCGAGCCGATGAGTCAGGAGGAAGCCGGCTGGTGGTCCGGCACCGTGTCCGACGCTGGATCCGGCACCGATTACGCCTTCGCGCTGGACGGCGGCCAGCCGCTACCGGATCCGCGCAGCCCCTGGCAGCCGGACGGCGTGCACGGTCCCAGCCGGGTTTTCGACCCTTCTGCCCACCACTGGCAGGACAACGGCTGGGCTGGAAAACCCGCCCGGGGCAGCGTCTTCTACGAGCTGCACGTGGGCACGTTCACCCCCGGCGGCACCCTGGACGCCGCCATTGCCCGGCTGCCGTATCTGGCGGAGCTCGGCGTCGACCTGGTCGAACTGCTGCCGGTGGCCGAGTTCGCCGGAGACCGCGGATGGGGTTACGACGGGGTCGACCTGTACGCCGTCCACCACGCCTACGGCGGGCCGGAGGCGCTGCAGCGATTCGCCGACGCCTGCCACGGTCACGGACTGGGCGTGTGCCTCGACGTCGTTTACAACCATCTGGGGCCGGATGGCAACTACCTGTCCCGGTTCGGGCCGTACTTCACCGGCACCCACAGCACACCGTGGGGTGATGCGATCAACCTGGACGCGCCTGGTTCGGCCGAGGTCCGGGCGTTCATCATCGAGAACGCGCTGCGCTGGTTCCGCGACTTCCACATCGACTGCCTGCGCCTGGACGCTGTGCACGCACTGGCCGACGAATCCACCCCGCATCTGCTGGCCGAACTGTCCCACGCCGTGAAACGGCTGGAAGGCGAACTGGGCCGCCCGCTCGGCCTGGTCGCCGAAAGTGATCTGAACGATCCGGCGATGATCGAACCAGGACCGCTGGATGGCGGCCAGCCGAGCGGGCGAGGGATGGACGCTGCCTGGGACGACGATATCCACCACGCTCTGCACTCCTGGCTGACCGGCGAAAAGCAGGGCTACTACTGCGATTTCGGCAGCACCGCCGTGCTGGCCCGGGTACTGACCGAGGCGTTCCGGCACGCCGGTGATTACTCCAGCTTCCGCGGCACCAACTGGGGTCAGCCGATCGATCCGGCTCGCCACAGCGGTCACGCCTTCGTCGGGGCCTTGCAGAACCATGACCAGATCGGCAACCGGGCCACCGGAGACCGGCTGACCGCCAGCCTGTCCCCCGCCCGGCTGGCGGCGGGAGCAGCCCTGCTGCTGACCAGCTCGTTCACTCCGCTGCTGTTCATGGGTGAGGAGTGGGGAGCCCGTACGCCGTGGCAGTTCTTCACCAGCTTCGAGGACACCGGCCTGGCCGAGGCGGTGCGCAACGGCCGCCGGTCGGAGTTCGCGAGCAGCGGCTGGAGTTCCGAACAGATCCCCGACCCCCAGGATCCAGCTACCCGCGATCGATCGGTGCTGGACTGGTCCGAGCCAGGGCGGGTGGACGGCGACGGGTTCGATCACCCGGCCCTGCTCGAGTGGTATCGATCGTTGATCGCCCTGCGCCGCCGCGCCCCTGAGCTGGGCCGCTCCGATGACCTGCGGGAGGTGCGGGCCGACACCGGGGACACCTGGATCGCGGTACACCGCGGCCCGTACTCGGTGCTGGTCAATCTCGGCCTGGACATCACCCTGCTGCCAGCGCCCGAAGGAGCGGTGGTCGAGCTGAGCTGGTACGACTCCGGCCGGTCGCAGCAGCGGCCACGAGTGGCCACCGACAAGGGCCTGCCGGTCGGACCCGGCGAAGTGGCCATCCTGAGGATGCGGTAACACCACCGCCACCGGACCGGAACCCGGCCTCGGGCACTGCCGTGATTGGATCCTGCTGTGTCCCAGACCGATGAGACGCCGGCTCCCCTGCCGGAGTCATTCGCGCAGATCGTCGACGACTTCCAGTCGCTCAGCCAGCCTGACCGGCTGCAACTACTGATGGAGTTCAGCCAGAACCTGCCGGAGCTGCCTCAGCGCTACGCCCAGCACCGTGACCTGATGGAGCCGGTGGCGGAATGCCAGTCCCCGGTCTTCCTGGCGGTGGAGGTGTCCAGTGATCCGGCTCATCGGGTCCGGGTGTTCTTCGACGCCCCGCGGGAGGCGCCGACCACCCGGGGCTTCGCGGGCATCCTGGCCGAAGGCCTGGACGGGATGGACGCCGGCAGCGTGCTGGCGGTGCCGAACGACGTGCCGCAGCGGCTGGGCCTGAACGAGGCGGTCAGCCCGCTGAGGCTGCGCGGCATGGCGGGCATGCTGGCCCGGATCAAGCGCCAGGTGAGAGAGGCGAGCTCGCCGTGACGGTTCTGCAGATGCTCCTGCCCGGCCGGGCCGACGTCGGCGATCTGCGGCAGGACCGCGACGCCACCGTGCAGGCGCTGGCCGACCTCTACGCCTACCCGCATCCGCTGCCAGGCCGTGGCTGGGTCCGAGCCAACATGATCAGCACCCTTGACGGCTCGGCCACCGGCGGCGAGGGCCGGACCGCGAGCATCGGCGGCCCCGCCGACCGGGCGGTGTTCGACGTCCTGCGCGGCCTGGCCGATGTGGTCATGGCCGGGATCGGGACGGTGCGCGAGGAGGGTTACGCCCCGCCGCTGCCGGACGCCGATTTCGGCGATCGGCGCCAAGCGGCCGGCCAGACCCCGGCTCCGGTGCTGGCGATCGTCAGCGGCTCGGGCGACGTCCCGTCCGGTGATCTGTTCACCGGCCCGAACCCGAGCTACGTGATCACCACGGCCCGGGCGGACCTGGACCGGCTGCGATCCATCGCCGGGGACCGGGTGATCGTGGCCGGGGACCAGGAATTGGACGTCGAGGACGCGGTCAAGGCACTGGCTGGCCGCGGCCTGAAACGGGTGCTGCTGGAGGGCGGCCCCACCCTGCTCGGCTCGATGCTAGCGGCGTCCCGAGTGGACGAAGTGTGCCTGACCTGGTCTCCGCTGCTGGTGGCCGGAGCCGGGCCGAGGATCGCGCACGGCCCGGCGGCCAGCCTGTCCGCCCGCCCCGCCCACCTGCTGACGACGGACGGCATGCTGATCGGCCGGTGGGTGGTACGGCAGCCTGAACTGTGAGAACGGCTTGGGCAATCCGGTTCAGCCGACGTAGCCCAGACCGGCATAGATGTGCAGCACTGGCAGGCCGAGGAGGTCCCGCGCCCGGGAGGCCCAGTCCCGATGGAAGGTGTCCTCGACCGCATGCGGCCGGGTGACCACCACCACCTCCGCGGACTGCGGATCGCTCTTCACCGCCTGCTGAAGCGCATCCAGCGGGTCACCCTGGACCACGGCACCATCCACGGACGAGCCAGGGCTGGCCGTATCGGCGGTGCCTCCGGTGTTCACCGCGCTGCTGGCGCCCCCCGGGCCGGGCCGGCCGGCGATAGCAGCGTCGAAGGCCCGCACCGACTGGGCCAGGGCCACCGATGCCTCGGTCCGGGTGGGCGAATCGTCGTCGTCGCCCCGGGCCGCATCCAGCGCCTTGTGCAGTTCGAACAGGCTCAGGTGATCCAGCACATCGGCCAGGAGGTTCCGCCTCACGTCGGCCGGCACCAGGATCCGGTAGTGGATCGAATCAGGGGTGTGCAGCCCGACGATGCGCTGAGCGTCGCCCTCGTCCAGCGTCTCCTCGGTCAGCACGATGGTGGTGGGCGCGATGGTGGTCCCCGGCACACTGTCTCCTCATGATCTGGCGAACTGGCCCAGCCTAGGGGGTGCTGCGCGGTGGGCAGTTCGAGCCGGGACAGACAGAATCAGGCCATGACGCCGCCACCTGATCAGTTTCTGGGCGCCCGGACGCCGGCCTGGCGGCCGCTGGCCGGGCTGATGCTGGGCAGCGGCGTCCTGCATCTGGTCGTGCCGAAGCCCTACGAATCCATCGTGCCGAAGATGTTCGGCGATCCCGGGCCGCTGGTGTTCTGGTCCGGGGTGGTGGAGATCGGCTGCGGGGCCGGCCTGGCAGTTCCGCGCACCCGTCAGCTCGCCGGGGCGGCCACCGCCGCCCTGCTGGTCGCGGTGTACCCGGCCAACCTGGACATGGCCTGGCGG
>CALMAR010000390.1 GCA_937859855.1 uncultured Kineosporia sp. | reverse complement strand
ACCCCACCGGCCTCATCAAACTCGGCGTCCGCTACTACGACCCCAACCACGGCCGCTTCACCCAACAAGACCCCACCGGCCAAGACAAATACGCTTACTCCTACAGCAGCAACTGCGCCAGCACACTAAACGATCCAACTGGAACGTGTTCTGTTGATGCCTACCTGGGCTACGCTGCAGGGCTGACCGCTGATATTGCTGGCGCAGAGGGTGCGTACTTACTTATCGCAGCTGGAACAACACCGTTCGCTGCGGCAGCAATTCTCATCGGGTTAATAGGCGTGACAGCGGTATTGCTAATAGGCGCTCTAGGATTCTGTGTTCTAAATGACATCTAAGGAAAATGCAATGGCTTCGAGATTCTTCAAACAGAAGTGGACCTCTCGCCAATTCTTATGGCGGTTTATAGCTTTCATCTTGCTGTGCTTTATCTTAGCCCTCGCCTGCGCTGCGGCAGGAATCCCGTTCTGGGGGTATGTGGGAATAGCTCTCATATTATTGTTCGTCTTTATGCTTGGGGCCTTGGGTGGCATACGGAATTAATCAAGCTAGTGTTCTGAGTTGAAGTAGCTGGATGCTAGGCCAAACTCGCAGTACAACTCGGGCGCATGGCCGAGGCCACTAGCAGCCCCAGCACCTGGGACCGTGAACGCGCTGTTCACCGATAATCGGCAACGTGCGCGCCATGACCACCCTTAGCGGCAGCACCCCCAACGTCGCCTACACCTACTCCGCCTATGGCTACACCCTCACCACCACCGGCACCCTGACCTAGCCCTACCCATACGGCGGCGGCTACACCGACGACCCCACCGGCCTAATCAAAATCTCGCAGTCGGCTACTAGGGACTGCCCCTGAATCAGTTGACTCGCGGGGTGGGGTGAGTTAGGCGGCGGTTGCTGCCTGGTGGAGCATCTCGTATTCGATCGGTGTCATGCGCCCCAGCCGGGTCTGGCGGCGGCGGCGGTGGTAGGTGCGTTCGATCCAGGTGACGATCGCCAGGTGCAGGGATTCGCGGTCTGGCCAGCGGCGGCGGTCCAGCTGATTGACAGGACGTTCTTCTGCAGCAGCGAGAAGAACGACTGTGAGACTCCCAGCATGCTGCGCGGCAAGGTGGTGCTGGCTGACGTGACCCACAGAATGACCGACCCAGCCGGTGTCCTCATTGAGAGATATGTCCGCCAGCCGCACCGCCGACCTCGATGGCTTGATTAGGAGCTTGTCCCTTCGGGTGACTCATCACAGTCCTGCCTCACCTTTTCGGCGGAGTCCACCCACCCGCACCGAAGGAGCAGGGCATGGCACTGGCAGAGCTCGTTGACCACGTCATCGGCGTCGATCCTGACAGGGACCGGATCACCGCAGCAGTCGTCTGCTCAAGAACCCAAGGCGAGTTGGCGACGAAGGTATTCGCCACGACCGCCCGGGGTTACGGTCAGGCGATGCGTTGGGCGAATGAGCACACCAGCGAAGGCAGGCGTGCCTGGTCGATCGAGTCCACCGGCAGCTACGGCGCCGGGCTCGCCACTGCCCTCGCCACGAAGGGCCAGTTCGTCATCGAGTTCGACCATCCGAGTGCTCGTCCGTCGAAGGACGGAGCGAAGTCGGACTCCCTCGATGCCGTTCGCGCGGCTCGCGAGCTTCTGGGCCGCAAGACTTGGGCGACCCCACGCGCACGCGGAACGCGCGAGGGCCTGCGGACGCTCATCACCGCACGTGACAGCGCGAAACTCGCTCGGGTTGCGGCTATCAACGTCCTCAAGGCTCTCGTGGTTACCTCCCCGGTCGATCTTCGCGAGGAGCTCCGCGGCCGGCCGCTGATGGACCTTGTCGGACGGTGCCAGCGGCTTCGCCCGGACACGGCAACCGACCCCGAGTACGCAGCAACGAAACTGTCGCTGTGTAGCACCGCGAGCCGGGTCCGGCAGCTGACCGACGAATGCCGCGAGCTCGAACTAGCGATGATCCCGCTGGTGCGCGCCATGGCGCCCGTGCTACTGGACGAGCCTGGGATTGGGGTGCTGGTGGCCGCGCAAATCCTGGTGTCATGGTCCCATCCTGGCCGTTGCCGGGACGAAGCAGCCTTTGCCAGGCTCGGCGGCGTCTCACCGCTGGAAGCGACCTCGGGCCAGACACAGACGCGTCACCGGCTCTCACGCGGCGGCGATCGCCAGCTCAACCGAGCCCTTCACACTGTCATCCTGGCGCAGGCCAAGCATCACCAGCAGACCAAGGACTACATCGCTCGACGGCTCAGCGAGGCAAGACCAAGCGCGAGGCGATGCGCTGCCTCAAGCGCTACTACGCCCGTCACCTCTTCCGACTCCTCGAGGCTGCTCCAATGACCGCTTGACAGCGATAGGAGGATCTCCATCGCGGCGGGGACTGTCTCGCTAACGGTGTTTCCGGCGGTGTTCATCAGTAGGTTTCGGCTGCCGGGAATCGGTCGCCGAAGGTGATCGCGAACGCGTTGAGCGCTGGCTTCCACCGCATCATCCATCGTGCCTGGCCTTGCCCGGTGGGGTCCAGGGATCGGGTGACCAGGTAGAGGCATTTCATCGCGGCTTGCTCATTGGGGAAGTGGCCGCGGGCCTTGACCGCCCGCCGGTAGCGGGCATTCAAGCTTTCGATTGCGTTGGTGGAGCAGATGACCTGCCGGATCTCCACGTCGTAGTCCAGGAAAGGGATGAACTCGGCCCAGGCGTTGTCCCACAACCGGACCACGGCCGGGTAACGCTGACCCCATTTCTCGGCCAGATCGTCGAACGC
>CALMAR010000389.1 GCA_937859855.1 uncultured Kineosporia sp. | reverse complement strand
CCCGGTGAGCGTGACCTCGCGCCGGGCTGCCCTGGCCGCAGCGGCCGAGCTCCTCGATGAGCGCGGCTTCAGGGGTTTCACGGTCGACGAGGTTGCGCGGCGCTCGAAAGTCAGCAAAGCCACGATCTACAAGCACTGGAGCGGTGGATTCGACCTGGCCATCGACGCCTACGGGGACAGTGTCACCGACGCGGTCCCCGTGCTGCACACCGGCGACGCAGCCGCTGACCTGGCGAATCAGGTTGTGCGGCTCGCCGCCTTCTATGCCGGCCCCCGGGGCACCGTGATCGCACAACTGCTGGCGGCGGGCACCGGCGAAGCAGGAGGATCAGCTCAGCTGCGCGAGAAATTCTTCGCAAAACGGCGTGACGACACTCGCGCCCTGATCGAGCAGGGCAAGGTTGCCGGACAACTGCGCCCGGACTTCGACAGTGAACTGATGATCGATCTGCTATTCGGGCCGATCGTGTTCCGGCTGCTCAACGGCATGGGCCCGCTGGATCCGGCGCAGGCGGCGGAACTGGCCCGGATGGCGCTGCCGGCAATCACCCGTTCACGGCACTCCCGGGTGGATACATAGCTCGGTTACCTTGACCGCGAAACGCCGGGGTGAGTCCAGCCCGGAACAGTCATCGCGATCAGCCGAGGTGGTCCGGTTCCCCCGGCACCTCATATCCGGTGATCGTCGGCGCTCCATCGAGCAGTGGTCCCAGCTTCTCCATCATCTTCGCCAGCTGCGGGGCGGCCAGATGAGCTTCCAGGGCCGCCTGGTCAGTCCACTGCTCGATGCTCCAGAAGCTGGCCGGATTCTCTACATCGTTGGCGAAGATGTAGCTGAGGCAACCTTTCTCGTTCCGTGAGGTGGTGGCCATCTCGACGAGCAGTTGCGACATTTCAGTGTGACGCTCAGGTTGAGCGGTGGCGTGAGCGACGACCAGGTACATGCGATGCCTCCATCGGCAGGATCTGAGCAGAATACCGGCAGCAGCCCGGCCACTTCGAGGAGCTTCCATGAGCATCGACGATCGCGACGGCAGGCAGCAGCGAGACCACCCCGAAGAGATCGAGAAAGCCACCGAAGAATCCGTGCAGGACGCCGTACCGGATGGCCCGCTCTTCGGCGAAGACAAGATTGGCCAAGACTGACCCTTTCAGGTCCCTGGTGTGCTTGGGTGGCTCGGGCGGCTTGGGCGGACTGGGCGGATGCCGTACCGGTGACGGGGGCCCAGGCCTCGTCGTGCAGTGAGCAGGCTCGACCGGTTCGGCTCCGATCGCGCCGTGAGGCGGCGAAGCGACCGCCCGCTCGAAATGCAGGGACTCGGTATGCGTGATTGTCTCATTCCGTCGCGACCCCACAAGATCCCTCAAATTCTTTGCACAGGAACGACATTCGCCGTCTGCCAACTTCGGCAGCGCGAATCGCTCTTGCTCGGAAATACCCAACAGGAGGTTGGCTCATGTTCGACAAGTCTCAAGCCGCAAGTGTC
>CALMAR010000388.1 GCA_937859855.1 uncultured Kineosporia sp. | reverse complement strand
TGAGGTTAGCGCGGGTGTGACGTCACCCGGATCGGCGCCCGGCACCCGCTGGCCTGCCACTGCGGGGATCGGAAAGGCAGCGTCAGGCAGCGTCAGGCAGCGTCAGGCAGCGTCAGGCAGCGTCAGGCAGCGTCAGGCCGGTCCTGGCGCCGGATCGGATGGCGCGACTTGGAGTTCGGCTTCGTCGCCGGCCTGCATCCGGGCGACCGCGCGGCGCTTCAGTGAGCGGCGCAGGGCCAGATCCTGTTCCGCCCGCTCGAGCAGACTGTCCAGGTCCCCGGAGTCCCAGGGCACCAGAGTGGCCGAGCCAGCACTGACCTTGCCCTGCCAGGAACTGCGCGGCAACGCCGGAATGGTGGCCAGATGAGCGCGCACCCGGCGCTCCATCTCCAGCGGGGAGGTACCGGTGCCCGGGCCGATCATGGCGAACTCGTCGCCTCCCAGCCGGGCGACCACATCCGTTCCACGGGTAGCGGATCGAAGGGATTCGGCCACCGCCAGCAGAACCTCATCGCCTTCACGGATGCCGTGGTCCTGCTTGACGTCGCGAAGGGTGTCGATGTCGAGCACCAGGCAGTGCACGGCCTGACCCTGCCGCCGGGCCAGATCGATCATCGGCCGGGCCACCAGTTCCAGGCCCTTGCGATTGGCCACCCCGGTCAGCGAGTCCTTCACCGACTGCTCCAGCAGCTGCCGGTTCGCCTCCACCAGCGCGGCCGCCGAATGGGTGCGCGACTGCCGCACCGTCAGAGCCAGCCCCGCAGTCACGGTCATCAGCAGCCCGATATTGGCCCAGATAGCGATGTTCAAAACACTCCAGCCGGTCTGAATACCCAGTGACACCACGCAACCCGCCCACAGGGCAGCACAGGCACCGAACACCAGCAAGAACCATGAACGGGCCGACACCAGGCTCGCGATTCCCACCGCCAGCACCAATTCCATGGCCGGCCAGGACGCGTTCAGCAGTTCGACCCGGGCGGTGACCGCCGCTGCCGCGATGATCGGGACGGTCGCCGCCGCCGCGTCGCGCCGCCAGCCAGGCAGGCGATGGGTGGCCGACATGAACGAGACCAGTGCGAAAACGGCCGCGCAGACGGCATCAACCGTGATCAGCGCCGCCCGGTAGGCCAAGCCGGGAAGAAAGATCGAGAAACCGGCCTGAACGGCGTGGATCAGGGCGAAACCGGCGCACAGCCGGGGCAGGCCGACCCGGGCGACACTGTGCGATGAAGGCCCGAGCGTCGCTGGTGTCACCGTGCATGGATCGGCCCGGGACCCGGCCGCCTTGAGCAACCAGGGCTACCGGGGCCGCCGGGGCCGCCGGGGCGCTGTCCCCCTGACCGGAGCGCTGACCTGAGGGTGCCTCAAGCAGCCACGCCCAGCCGTCGATATCTGGCCTGACCGGCGGCTGCCAGCCCGGCAGCGCTGACCCGGCTGGAGGACCGGACCGATGGCACAGAGCGAGGCGAATGCCGGTTCCGCGCAACGATCCCGGACCCGGATCGCCGTCACTGCGCTGTTCACCGTGGCCCTGGTCACCGCCGAGTTCGGCCTGCTCTACGGGGTGTATCACCGGGCGGACCCGGTCCGGGCCCAGCGCCTGATCGCCGTCCAGCTCTCCGCAGCGGCCAGCCAGGCCCTCGCCGTGGCTGGCCCGATCACGCCGGACGCGACCCGATCGAGCCAGCGGCTGAGCGCCTTCACCGCCGATTCGCTGGCCCAGCTGCGAGCTAAGGGCTCCAGCCCGGCGCAACTGGGGTCGCTGAAAGACGCGCAGCGCCGCCTGGAAGCTGGCCCGGGAAATGCCGGCGCGGTGCGGGAGGTGGCCAGCGCCAGCGCCGCGCTCAGTCAGACCCTCGCCAGCCGCCAGCGCGGCAAGGACCTGCAGGCCTCGGCGATCTACGGCGGACTGCTGTTTTTCGTCTCGATCGGCTGGTTCTTCTGGTTCCGCCGCCTGGTCGCCCGGCATCGGGCCTTGCAGGAGGCCGTCACCCATCAGCAGTCGCTAGCCACCAGCGAGCAGAGGCTGCTGGCCCTGGTGCAGAACGGCGCCGACCTGGTGATGGTGCTGGACGCGGACTCCACGACGTCCTTCGTCAGCCCGTCCTCTCAGGCGGTGGTGGGCCGGGCCGCGGACGATCTGCTCGGCACCCGGGTGGTCGATCTGGTGCTGGCGGACGACGTCCCGCTGCTGATCCAGCCGCTGGCCCGGCAGCGCTCGGGTGAGGAGTCGGCGCTGACCCTGCGGATGCGGCACGCGGACGGCCGGACCATCGTGGCCGAAGGGATGCTCACCAATCTGGTCGCCGACCCGGTGGTCGGCGGGTTTGTGATCACCGTGCGAGACGTCACCGAGCGCCACGCTCTGCAAGAACGGCTCAGCTATCAAGCTTTTCACGATTCCCTCACCGGCCTGGCCAATCGTCAGCTGTTCGCTGACCGGCTCGGGCATGCCCTGGAACGCCGGGGAGGCGCGGCCAGTCCGCTGGTCGTGCTGTTCTGCGATCTGGACAACTTCAAGGACGTCAACGACAGCCGTGGCCATGGCGTCGGTGACCGGGTGCTGGAGATCGTCGGGCAGCGGTTGCGGCGGGCGATCCGCTCCGGTGACACGGCCGCCCGGCTGGGCGGGGACGAGTTCGCGATCCTGATGGAATACGCCGATCTGGCCTCGGCTCAGCCGCTGGCCGAACGAGTGCTGGCAGTGGCCTGCGAACCGGTCGAGGTGGACGGCGTCCTGCTGAATGTCACCGCCAGTGTGGGGATGGCCCAGGCCGTGCCGGGCGAGGCCACCAGCGAAGAGGTGCTGCGCAACGCCGATGTGGCGATGTACTGGGCCAAGGACCGCGGGCGGTCCACTCTGGCCAGTTACGACTCCGCCCTGCACCAGGCGGCTCTGGATCGGCTGGCCCTGCGGGCCGATCTGCAGCGAGCCCTGCGGGCCCGCGACGAGCTGGTGCTGCACTACCAGCCCACGGTCGAGCTGAGCACCGGGCGGATCACTGGCTTCGAGGCGCTGGTGCGCTGGCAACATCCCGAGCGTGGACTGCTCTCCCCCGCCTTCTTCGTGCCGATGGCCGAGGAGATCGGGCTGATCGTTCAGCTCGGCTCGTGGGTGCTACGCGAGGCCTGCCGGGCCGGCGGCCAGCTGCAGGCGGACTGGCGGCGGCCCTCGATGGCGGTCAACATCTCCGCGCAGCAGCTCAGCCGGGAAAATTTCGTTGAAGAGGTCACCACCGCCCTGGCCGACGCCAGATTGCCGGCCGACCGGCTGGTGCTGGAGATCACCGAGAGCATCGTGTTGCAGGACCTGGACGCGGTGATTCCCCGGCTGACCGCCCTGCGCGACCGCGGCGTGCGAGTGGCCATCGACGACTTCGGCACCGGTTACAGCTCGCTGGCCTACCTGTCCGACCTGCCGATCGACATCCTGAAGATCGACAAGTCATTCATCGACCGGGTCGCGATCGGCGACGATCAGGGCGCCTCGGTCACCGAGGCGATCATCGCGATGAGTCGCTCGATGAATCTGGCCACGGTGGCGGAAGGGGTCGAGCTGGCCGAGCAGGCGCAATGGCTGCTCGGATCGGGCTGCACGATCGGGCAGGGATACTTCTGGTCCCGCCCAGTCGAGCTGGCGGCGGTCCGCGAACTGCTGGCCGCTTCGGTGGCGGGCTCACCGGCTTCCCCGATGATGCCCGGGGCCAGCCTGATCAGTGGCCTGCACTGAGCTGCGGACGGCCAAGCGCGCCGGCAGCGGCTCAGCTGGCAGCGCCTCAGCTAGCAGCGTCGAGCCAGCGGCGCCGGTGCAGCACCTCGGCCGTGCGCGGAGGCAGGTCCTCCTCCACATCGGCGTCGTGGTTGGCCAGGATCTGCCGGACCCAAGCCTGAGCCTCACCCCGATTGCCCTGAGCGTCGGCGGCGGCGCCCAGATCGAGCAGCGCGATGTCGTCCCGGCTGCCGGCCGTCAGCGAGATCCTGGCCGCTGCGGCGGCCCGG
>CALMAR010000387.1 GCA_937859855.1 uncultured Kineosporia sp. | reverse complement strand
CTCGAAGCCTCGGCGGCCCGGTGCTGCGGGGCGTCGTTCGCCGTGTCGCCGACTCGGTTCGCGTGTTCGCCGGACGTTCGTAGGCTGGATCCGGGTCTTCAGCCAGAGAGACCGCCGACCACCGCTCCCTCCGAAGGACTGTTCATGACCCCCGATCGTTCGACCGACACGCGCGCCACCGACGCCGAGACCCCGGACCGGCCTTCCGACCTGCATGCCAAGGGCTGGTTCGCGGCGATGCGGCGGACCTTCAAGGAGTTCTCCGTCGACGGGCTGACGGACTGGGCCGCGGCGCTGACCTACTACGGCGTCCTGTCGATCTTCCCCGGCATCATCGTGCTGCTGTCGCTGGTGGGTCTGGCCGGGCAGAACGCCGGCAACACGCTGATCCAGAACGTGCAGCAGCTGGCACCCGGATCGCTGCGCAACGTGCTGGTCACCGGGATCAAGAACCTGCAGAACGGGCAGACCCAGACGGCCGGCCTGCTGGCCATCGTGGGCGTCCTCGGGGCGCTGTGGTCGGCCTCCGGATACGTGGCCGCCTTCATGCGCGCGTCCAACGCCATCTACGACGTGCCGGAGGGACGGCCGGTCTGGAAGACCCTGCCGCTGCGGGTGATCCTGACCGCCGTGTTGATGGTCCTGCTGGCGGTCAGCGCCCTGGCGGTGGTCCTGACCGGGACGCTGGCGCAGTCGGTCGGGCAGGCCATCGGGATCGGCGACACCGCGGTCACCATCTGGGACATCGCCAAGTGGCCGGTGCTGCTGCTGGTGGTCTCGTTCATGTTCGCGCTGCTGTACTGGGCCTCCCCGAACGCCAAGCAGGGCTTCCGGTGGGTCTCGGCGGGCGGCATCCTCGCCGTCGTCGTCTGGCTGCTCGCCTCGGGCCTGTTCGCCCTGTACGTGGCGAAGTTCAGCTCCTACAACAAGACGTACGGCTCGTTCGCGACCGTGATCGTCTTCCTGGTCTGGCTGTGGATCTCGAACATCGCGCTGCTGCTCGGCGCCGAGTTCAACGCCGAGCTGGAACGGGGCCGCGCCATCGCCGCAGGCCACCCGGAGTCTCAGGAGCCGTACATGGAGCTGCGCGACGACAGCCACGTGAAGGAGTCCGACGGGCTCTGAGTTCAGCTCCTCGCGGTCAGGGCGCTCCCGCCGTGCGCAGCCCGCGCGCCGGTCTTGTCCGACTCCACGATGAACTTCGGCTCGTCGTCCGAGGCGGTGAACTTCTGCCCGTCGAAGGTGAAGTCCTTCGTCTTGCGCTCGACGACGGTGCCGTGCGTCCTGCCCTGGGACGTGTTCCAGCTGACCTTGCTGCCTACCGAGATGGCCATGTCTGGACGTTAGATCGGCCGGTGCGGCCGCGCCCGTCCAACCACCCTGCGAGGACCTGAATCCGCGGCCGCGGTCGAGTCCACGCCGTAACCCTTCGTGACTCCTGTCGACATCTGCGTGTTTTACGGGATTTTGCCTGACGTTTGTGTTGGGATACTGCGCGGCAGGAAGCCCGTCGAAGGTGGGGGAGTTCATGTCGCTGCGTAGTGATGTGCTCGCGTTGAAGCGGGTGATCCAGCGCGCTCGCAAGCGGCGGCAACTGCGGCACGAACTGCAGAGCACCCTGGTCGAGCGGCCGGACCTGCCCACCGGTCACTTCCAGGCGATCATCTACTTCGCCGACAAGAGCGTGAACCTCTACCAGCTCCGGCAGTGGTACGAACCGATGCGGCGGCTGGCCGAGAAGTACCCGGTGGCAGTCGTCTCCCGGTCCATCGGCGCCACCAATGCGCTGCTGGAGGAGTGCCCGCTGCCGGTCTTCTACGGCCCGACCATCGGTGACATCGAGAACTTCGTCGCCGGCCAGCCGATCAAGATCGCCTTCTACGCGAACCAGAACATGCGCAACTTCCAGATGATGCGCTTCCCCAGCATGTTCCACGTGTTCATCAGCCACGGCGAGAGCGACAAGATCTACATGGCCTCCAACCAGGCCAAGGCGTACGACTTCTGCTTCGTCGCCGGGGACGCCGCCGTCCAGCGGATCTCCTCCCGGCTGCTGGACTTCGACTCGGAGAAGCGGCTGATCCAGAGCGCCCGCCCGCAGTCCTACGTCGTGACTCCGGGGCCGAGCCTGCCGGCCGACGGCCGCCGGGTCGTGTTCTACGCCCCGACCTGGGAGGGCGACCGGCCGAGCATGACCTACGGCTCGGTCGAGTCGCACGGCTTGGCGCTGGTCGACGCACTGGCCCGCAGCGGCCGGCACCGGGTGATCTACCGTCCGCACCCGCGCACCGGTGTGTTCGAGCCCGGCGCGGCGGAGGCGAACCAGGCCATCGCCGACCGGTTGCGCGCCGCCAACCGGTCGGACCCGAACGCCCGGCACATCGTGGACGAGGCACCGGACTACGGCTGGCAACTGCAGGCAGCCGACGTCTGCGTCTGCGACATCTCGGCGGTGGCCTTCGACTGGCTGGCCACCGGCAAGCCGTTGCTGCTCACCGAGCCGGCCGCACCCCAGGCGGAGATCGACCGGGACGGGATCGCCGGCCAGGTCGCGATGCTCAAGGCGGCCGATGCGCCGTCGGCCGTCGCGGTCATCGACGAGCTGGGCGACGAGGCGACCCGCCAGGTGTACGCCACGATCACGCGGCACTACTTCGGGGACATGAGCCCCGGCGCCAGCATGCGACGTTTCCTGGCCGCCTGCGAGCACGTGATGGACCTGCGGGACAAGGCGGCGGCGCCGGTTCCGACGATCATCGACCTGACCGCACTGGAGCGGGCCACCGTTCCGGAGAGCGCGGTCCCGGTCGCGCACATGACCGTGGTGGGCGACGAGGACCGCGACGATCTGGAGGGCCTGGACGCCTGAGCCGAGTTCACCGGCCGTGGCGAGTCGGTCAGTTCGACGGTCGGCCGCTGCTCGGGCGGCGGGGGATACGTGGACGGCGTTTCCAGCCTGACTGCTGGCCCTTGTGGGGAAACCCGAGCCAGCGCGCGGGGACCCACCACTTGATGACACGGCCAACGGCAGTTCGTCTGCACCAGCAATCCGGGTCGCAGAAGCATTCTTGGTTGCGAGGGTTGTGGACCCGCTGCAGCACGGTCGGGCTCATATCGGGACCGTACGCCAGGTTGCCCGGTCCCCGGAATGTCCTCGTGGCTGCCGAGACGCGGTGCCGGCGGCCCGGGAAGGGTGGCGGCCTGGTGCGAGGCGAAGGCGAGCCCTCGGCGCCTTGAAACCCGTGAAGGTGGTGATCACGCAGCACGTTGGTCAACACGTCCCGACGGTTGGACGCCCCGTGGGCCACGACCCTGGTTCAGCTACCCGGTCTCGCATCCGCGTGACTATTGAGGGGGGTGAGCCAGGATCTGGGCCATCTCGGCGTCTGACGTCCACCCGTATCCGGGTGGTGGCTGCCGGCCCCAGGGCAGGTCAGTGCGGTAGACCTCCACCAGGCGAATCGTGCCGTCGGCAACCTGCATCGGAAAGATCTGCCCGGCATCGAGCTCCGCGATGACCTCCATGGTGGTGTCGGTCAGGGTTGTGAAGCCGTGCGGTGTGTCGGCTGGGATGATCACCACGTCACCTGCTGAGCAACGGCGGCGTTCGCCTCCGACAACAACGTCCACCTGGCCTGACAGGATTCGCAGGATCTCCTCGCCATGATGCAGATGGATCGGCCCGGCGTCACCGCCGGCCAGTCGTCCGGCGGCCAGCACGATCTCTCGCAGGCCCTCTTCGCGGCCGGCGACCACGGTGAACCCGGCGTCCGGATCCTCATACCTGGCGAAATACGTCACAAGGCAATCTTGCCAAGCCCGTGTCGTCGGCGAGTCAAAAGCCAACCGGCGCCGAGGTCATTGACTCACCGCGAATGAGCGGCAGATTGTGCCTGATCAGCGATCGGGCTTGGGTGTCGACTCCGAGGACTCGGCGGCCGCTTGACCTGCAGGGCGGGGAACGAACAGGCGCTCGGTCAACGCGATAGCGCTCGCAGTGATGACGCTGATGACCAGCCCGACTACGACGTCATGGCCGGTGATGTGCAGACCGCGCCCGTCAGCCAGCACCAGGAGCGGTGTACCGACCACGAACACCACGAGAAAGTAGATCACCCATCGAACCGCCGGGCGCAGGCCTTGCATCCGGGATCACCACTCATTCATGGGAGCACAGCCAAGTTCATCCGACTCACCTCATCATCCTCGCCCTGGAACGCTCGCCGCGGTAGTGGGCGGCAGGGGGCTGTACACGATGATGACCGGCATCCGCGGGAGCCAGCTCCTCCGCGGAAGGACCGGGCTCTGAGCTGGGGTGATGGTGGTGGGCGATGCAAGCGTTGAACTTGTGACCTCTCCCGTGGCGACCACAGGCCGATCAAGGCCCCTCACCGGCGTAAACGGTCCGTCGGTGTCCGTCGCTGTGTGACCTTTCGTGGGTCGCGGTCACGCCGTTGATCACTCACCCGGCGCTAGCGTCGGCGCGCACGTCTGCCCGCGTAGAGCCAGAGCAGACCGCCGGCGATGTTGGTGAAAATGAGGATGAGCATCCAGACCGTCTTGTCGAAAGTGCGGATGTCGGATTCGTCAGTTCTGCTGAAGTCGACGAGGCAGTAGACATACAGGCCCAGGAGAAGCAAGGACACGGTCACAACGGTGAGTGACGGACTGCTTTGGACCATTGCTGAGCCTCTGCTTGCGTAGGACCAGGACGTGGGCATGCCGGATAGCGGGTATGACCTCGTAGCTGCCAGCGTCTTGGGTCGGTGGTGCCGGGTCAAGGGTGCAGCTTGCTCCATTGCGGAGCGACGCCATCGGCGCCCTTGACGCGGTGCCGGCGGCCTGAGAAGTCCGGCGCGTACAGGGGCGTGCTCCGTGGTGACCTTTTCTCGACACCTGAACTGCGTAAGCCCTGGTGTCCTTCTACTTCACCGGGGTCTTTGTGCCCGTTGGCTGTCACTCTGGCTGTCGACTGCTTCGGGGCTGGTCCGCCAGATATTCGGCATCGGTCACGTGCGCCCCCCACTCAGACTCTTCACCCTCTTTGGGTGCCTCCCAGATTGCCAGGTGCGACATGAACGAGTCAGGTGCAGCTCCGTGCCAATGCCATTGACCGGCCGGTGTCCAGATCGTGTCTCCCGAGCGCACGATGAGCACCGATTCATCACTGGCTTGCACCCGGCCGATTCCGTCCGTGATCCGGAGGGTCTGGCCGAGCGCGTGTGCATGCCACGCCGTGCGCGCGCCTGGAGCGAATCTCACGGCGTTGACGCGCAGGTGGGATGGCACTTCACGAGATGTGATCTCGTCGATCCACACAGTTCCCGTGAACAGGTCGGCGGTCCCGGGTCGGGTCGGCGCTGGTTGAAGGACATCCATGCCTCGACAGTAGGCGCGACCTGTGTGCTGCAGGCCGAGCAGTGGCCAGAAGACGGGCAGGTCCTTATAGCTGCTGGGTTCTGGGACGGTGCCTTCCAGGTCAGGGTGGAGCCGGCAGCTGATCCCGCTGGCGGTCAAGATGGCAGTCAACCGGCCTCGGACAGCCAAGAGCCCGATCCCTCGAAGGAGGAACCGGGCTCTGAGCCGGGGTGATGGTGGTGGGCGATACAGGGATTGAACTTGTGACCACTTCCGTGTCAACCACGGCCCGATCAAGGCCATCTGGGCCCTCACCAGCGATTACTGTCCGCCGTCGTCCGCCGAAGTATGGCCGTTCTGAGAGCCGTTGCCTGTCAGTTTGGCTGTCAGCGTCCGGCTATCAGCGCTCCCGCTGCGGTCACGATGAGCAGGCCGACATAGAACACGACCATGTTGTATCGCGACCGTACAAACATCATGTGCGGTATGCGTCTAGGGAGAAACCGAGCTGGTCCGTAGGCCTGGCCGACGCCGAATATGTAGCTCGCGGCACCGTCGGCATTGAGGCGATCGTTCGCGACGATGTCTTCGAGCTCGTTGCTGCGGGCGATGACGCTTGACTGAGTGTTCATGATCACAGCCTCGAATACCCAGAAGAGCACGGCGATCACTACCCCACCGGTCGCGATCGACGGGTGGTTGGTGCTCAAGCTTGCCGCGAAGATCGCGGCTGTGGCGGTGATCGACCATCCGCGAAGCGTGACCCGCTGCCCGTCGTACTTGTCGATCATGATCTGGAGTCGTTCGTATTCCAGGAGCAACAGGTGGCGCCAGTCGAAGGCCGGGGAATCGGGTTCGGGCACAATGCAGGACAGTACGGGTGGCATTCGGCCAGAACAACGGCTCGGTGCTTGATGGGGTGGACGACGATCTGCCGGTGCCGCCGTCTATATCGCTGTTCAGGCCGGTGCGATCGACGGTGACACGAAGACGCGGCTGTCACGCCGGCAACTCGCTCCGCCGGGTCGATGCGTCGAGGCCCTGACACGCCATCAGCAGAAGCAGAAGCAGGACCACGACCGAGCCGAGGCCGGCGATCGATGGATCGAGCTGGGGTCGTCTTCACCAGCCGCTACGGCACCCCGCTGGATGCCGCCGATGTGCGCCGGGACTTCCGTACGGCGATCAAGAAGGTCAAGGGGTTGAACGAGAAGGAGTGGACGCCTTGGGAACTGAGGCACTCGTTCGTGTCACTGCTCAGTGACGACGGCGTCCCGATCGAGGAGATCTCCCGCTTGGTGGGTCACAAGACGACCTTGGTGACGGAGACGGTGTACCGGAAGCAACTGCGGCCGATGATGCAGCGCGGAGCCGTGGCGATGGACCGGATCCTGCCGCTCGGCCAAGCCGGGAGTCACTCAGTTAGTCACTCAGACGAAGCTGAGCCCGGCCCCTCCGAGGAGGAACCGGGCTCTGAGCTTGGGTGATGCTGGTGGGCGATACAAGGATTGAACTTGTGACCTCTTCCGTGTCAATTGGTCCGCGATCATGCCCATATGGCCTCTCACCTGCGCAAACTGTCCGCCGAGGTCCGCCGAAGTGTGGCCGTTCTGAGGGCCGTTGGCTGTCAGATTGGCTGTCCCATGCAGGGATGACTGTCGAGCCTGAGATGGGATCATCAAGTATGGCGGCTGAGACAACACGGACGTGTCTCTCGTGCGGTCGCGTCCGCTACGACGCCGAGGCTCAAGACACAACCTGTCCCTTCTGTGGCTCAAGCATGAGTCATATCGCGATACGGATCGACAGCGAGCTCAAGATGCGCAGTGCGCTGAACCTCAAGGTGCGCGGTTGGCACAGGGGCAAGCACCTCGTGGTGACAAAGGCCCGTAGTGCCTCCGAGTTCTTTCGGAAAACTCAACGCTGGCATCGAGTGAACAGGCTGATCGATCGGCGGCGTAACAGGTACTTCGAGTCGATGACTGATGCTGAGACGGGCGCACTTGTGAAGGAAATCGATGAGCCGCTGTCGCAACACCAAGGACACGGTGATGCGAGGGTCAAGCGGGCCGAGGCTCACCAGGATGAGGGCATGTCCTCGTAGCTGCCAGGTTCTTGGGACGACGGTGCCGGGTCAAGGGTGGAGCTTGCTCCATCGCGCAGCGACGCCATCGGCGCCCTTGACGCGGTGTCGACGCCTGAGAAGTCTGGTGCGCAGAGGGCGTGCCGTTTGGCGACCATCCTCGATAGGTAAACAAGACAGCCCCGTGTGATCTGGTTCTCTAAAGTTCACCGAGGCCTTGTGCTGTCTGGCCTGGCCGGACGACGACCCTCCGGTGCCGCCGTCCTTGTCGGTGTTCCGCTCGGTACGGGCAACCGGCGACACCAAGACCCGACTGTCCCGGCGACAGCTCGCACTACCGGGCCGGTGCGTCGAGGCTCTGGGCCGACATCGTGCCAGGCAGGCTCAGGACCGGCTCAAAGCCGGCGTTCGTTGGATCGACCTGGGCTTGGTCTTCACCAGCCGCTATGGCACGCCATTGGACTCGGCCGACGTACGTCGCGACTTCCGGACTGCGATCAAGAAGGTGGAGGGGCTGAACGAGAAGGAGTGGACGCCGCGGGAGCTTCGGCATTCGTTCGTCTCGTTGCTCAGCGACGATGGCGTGCCAATTGAGGAGATCTCGCGCCTGGTCGGGCATAAGACCACGCTGGTGACTGAGACGGTTTACCGGAAGCAGCTTCGGCCGCTGATGCAGACCGGTGCCACAACCATGGATCGGCTCTTTGACGCCGGCGGTGGCCCGGGTCAGCCTGAAACCATTGGCTATCAGTTTGGCTATCAGGCGGCTCCAGACGAGCAAGAGCCCGATCCCTCGGGTGAGGAACCGGGCTCTGAGCTGGGGTGATGGTGGTGGGCGATACAAGGATTGAACTTGTGACCTCTTCCGTGTCAAGGAAGCGCTCTCCCACTGAGCTAATCGCCCGTGACCTCGTGCAGGACACGCATGGGATCGAGGTGGAGACGGGATTTGAACCCGTGTAGACGGCTTTGCAGGCCGTTGCCTCGCCTCTCGGCCACTCCACCGCGAGGCTGTGGGCCTCCGAGCGGACGACGGGATTCGAACCCGCGACCCTCACCTTGGCAAGGTGATG
>CALMAR010000386.1 GCA_937859855.1 uncultured Kineosporia sp. | reverse complement strand
GGGTCGGCCCGGCCGTGGTCCGGCGGCTGCTCCCGCTGGCCGCGCCGGGCGGACTGGCCCGCGCGGCCTACCACGGCGTCCCCGGCCATCCGGTGCTGATCGGCCAGGAGCACTGGGCCGAGCTGATCGCATCGGCGCACGGCGACCAAGGAGCCAGGCCCTACCTGGCTGATCGCGACGTCAGCGCTGTGGAGTGCTCGGACATCGGCACCGGCGTGGACGTCGACCACTGGTGATCGCCAGCTGAGCCCGGCGAAGCGCGCTGGTGGCCACACTTCGCCGGGCTGACTCGGCGATCATGGGAGGGGTCTTATCCTGGACCGCGTGGTTCCCGCCGACGTTCTGCTCGCGGCCGTCACCGAGGATGCCCTAGACCTCGAGGCGCACGCCGCCGCCGTGAGCCGCCCGGGAGCCGGCGCCGTCGTCAGCTTCGCAGGCGTCGTCCGCAACCAGGATCATGGCCGGGCTGTGACCGGAATCGAGTACGTCGCTCATCCCACCGCCAGTCAGGTGCTGGAAGACGTGGTGGCCAAGGTGGCCGCTCGCAGCCAAGCCGAGGCGATCGCCGTGTCGCATCGGATCGGGGAGCTGGCGGTCGGCGAGACTGCGTTCGCGGTGTCGGTGTCTGGAGTGCATCGCCGCGAGGCGTTCGAGGCGGCCAGTCAACTGGTCGACGAGGTCAAGCACCATCTCCCGGTGTGGAAGCGGCAGGTCTTCGCCGACGGCAGCGACGAATGGGTGGCCTGTCCCTAGGAGGTCAGCGGCTCTGCTGGCTGGTGCCCTGGCGGATCCCCGGTGATGGGATCGTGGTCCGGCTGCGGACGTAGAGCCGCACCTCGTACCGCCCACTGAGCGGCACCCCGGCCAATCGATAATGGTCGTAGATCATGTGCTCCTTGGCCGACTCGTCCGCCGTCGGGCCCTCCCCGAGCCGCGGCGTGCCGGTAACCACCCAGACCCGGGTGCGATGTTCCAGTTCGGCGGCGATCTCCTGGGGCGTCTCCTCGACGCCTATCAGGGTGCCCGACTGTTCACCGGAACTGGCCAGTGCGACGTCGTCCACTGCCTGGAAGTCGCCGGGATAGGCCAGCTTCACCACTCGTCGGCTGCCGGGCAGGAAGATCACCGCGTCGCCAGGACGGGCATACTCCCGGATCGTCTCCGCCGCCCCGCGCAGATTCTCCGCGTGCCCGCTGGCCCAGTAACGGTAGACGCCCTGCATGTGCAGGCCGAAGAGGGCCAGCACCACCACGGCGACGGTCATCAGCCGGGCCCGCAGCAGCGGCGCCAGCGACCCCAGCGCCAGCGCACCGCCGGGCACGGTGAAGAAGACGTAGCGCCAGTCGAACAGCGGGTGGGCCTGAGAGACCGCCCAGAGCAGCACGGGCGGGATGAAGGCCCAGGCCAGCCCCAGGCCCAGCGAGGGAGCGTGCGTGCCCATGCTGAGCCCGGCGATCGCTCCGGCCAGCAGCACGACGACGAAGAAACCGGTGGCGTACTGCGCCAGCAGGAAGCCGGTCAGTTGATCGATTCCGGGCCGGGGCAACCAGGACACCTGGTCGCCCTGCCTGGACGCCGCATAGAGCAGCGGACTGAGCCCGGCCACGGCGGCTGCGCTGGCCAGACACCAGCGGCGGCGAACGGCTCTGGGTGACGTCGTCAGCACATACCCCAGATGCACCAGGATGATCATCAGGCCGAGCACGTTGAGCAGGCCAGTGGCGATCAGCGAGCCCGCGTAGAGCAGCCAGCGCAGCGGTAGCCAGGGCTTGCGGCAGACCCGGACCAGGGCCAGCGTGGCCAGCGTCGCGGCCAGCGCGACCATCGCGTACGGCCGGGCTTCCTGGGCATAGCGGGTGGACAGCGGCGCAACCGCGAAGATTACTCCGGCTGCGATTCCGGACGGCGGACTGCCAAGTTCGCGCCCGAGCCGGACCAGGGCGACCGCGGTCAGGACTGCCGCCGCCATCGACAGCAGCCGGATCGGAGTCACCGACGCGCTGCTGCCGATCAGTGCATGCACCAGCAGGTAGTAGGTGGTGTGGACCAGATCGACATGACTGGCCAGATCCATAATCGCCGAGGCCGGCCGGGAGGTGACGTCCTGGGTGATGGCCTCGTCCCACCACGGACTCGGGCGAGCGATCCGGTAGCTGAACACCAGGCCGGCGAACAGCCCGATCAACAGCTCGGCCAGGCCGGGATGGACCACCGCCCAGAAGCGCAGAGTCTCGCCGCGGCGGCGGGCGTGGCCCGGCCAGGTCACGGGGTGAAGCAGCGACGGGCTGCGCGCGGGCTGGTCACGCAACGGGCCGTTGCCCGTGGTCTGCGTCACCCAGGTCTCCAGATGTGCTCAGTCGGACCCGGCCGTGGATCACCGCCGGGGGAGGCCCCTGGCTGGAGCCGTGACTGGGCGGACCACAGGCCAGGCGTTGCTCGAGTACGGCCACCCTGCCGCCGGCAATCGCCGCGTAGCTCCTGCTCACGCGCCTGCCACTGCTACGCAGGGTACGCGACCGGGTGCTTCAGCCGGGTCACAACGCAACAACGGTCTCGCGGGCAAGCTGCCCGGCCGCAACCGAGCCGGGCGCCGGCCGCTCGCTCGCCATCACCCGCCGGCGAAGGGTGGTAGTACATCCACCGTCGCGCCGTCCGGAATGGCCCGATCCGGTGCCCCCGCGACCTCGTTGATCAGGAAGGACGACGCCGAGAGCACCCTGGCCAGGCCGGTCCCGTGCTGCTGGGCCAGCTGATCAGCCAGAGCGGCCAGCAGGGTGTCGTCGGGCAGGCTGAGGTTCTCGGTCTCGACTCCGGCCGCGGCCCGGGCTCCGGCGAAGTAGCGGATGGTGACGTTCACCTCAGCCTCCGATCGCCGACATCGGGCGATCCGGTTGCAGGAACGACGGGTCGTCGATGCCGTGCCCGGCGCGCTTGGCCCACATGGCGGTCCGCCATGCCGCAGCCACGGACTCGTCGTCCGCGCCGGACCGGAGCAACCCACGCAGGTCAGTCTCGGTGTTGGCGAACAAGCAGGTGCGCAATTGGCCGTCGGCGGTGAGCCGGGTGCGGTCGCAGTCACCGCAGAACGGCCGGGTGACGGAGGCGATGATGCCGACCCTGGCTGATCCCGGCCCGGAACGCAGCCCTGGCCCGTTGCGGATCAGCCAGCTCTGGGCCGGGGCAGAACCACGCTCGAGCCGGCTCTCGGGTTCGAGTGCGAAGACGGCCGACAGATCGGCCAGCAGGTCATCGGCGGTGACCATGGCGGCCCGGTTCCAGCTGCCCTGTGGGTCGAGCGGCATCTGCTCGATGAACCGCATCTGATAGCCGTGCTGAAGAGCCCAGGTCAGCAGCGGCACCGCCTCGTCGTCGTTGATCCCGGGCAACAGCACAGAGTTGATCTTCACAGGGCTGAGCCCGGCTGCCGAAGCCGCCCGCAGCCCCGCGAGCACGTCGGCCAGCCGGTCGCGGTGGGTGAGCCGGGCGAAGCGCTGCGCATCGAGAGTGTCCAGGGACACGTTCACCCGGTCCAGCCCGGCCCCGGCCAGTGCGTCGGCCCGGCGGGCCAGGCCGGGCCCGTTCGTGGTCAGCGCCGTGGCTGGTCGTGCGCCGTCCTGGGTGCGCAGCCGCCCGGTGGCGGCGATGATCTTCTCCAGGCCGCGCCGTAGCAGTGGCTCGCCACCGGTGAACCGCACTGAGCGGATCCCGAGCAGGCGCACCGCGATGGTGATCAGACGGATCGTTTCCTCGTCGCTGAGCTGCTGCTCCTGGGGCATCCAGTCCAGGCCCTCGGCGGGCATGCAGTAGCTGCAGCGCAGGTTGCACCGATCGGTCAGGCTGACCCGCAGGTCGGTGGCGATCCGGCCGAAGCGGTCGATCAGCGCGCTGTCGCCGGGGCGATCGGCCGCCAGCACCGAGGCTGGCGCCGTCAGAGGCCGGGATACCGGCATCCCGAGCGCTACCACCGTCATCGAGTCAGGGTAACCAGCCATGGGTCAGCGCCAGCCAGCCGGCCCCTTCAGGGCCGCGACGCGATGGGGGGCCGGTCAGGTGAGCAGCGGTGACCCATCGGTCAGATCACGCACCTGGGCATAGCGCTCGCGAACCTGAGGGGTCGGCTCAGCCTCGAAGGTCTGCGCTCCGACCAGCGGCCACTGCGGTACGCCGGAGTCGCGCCCGGAACTGGCCGCCAGCGCCCAGGCGGCCTGCCGGGCGGCACCGTCAGCCACGTATTCGCCCGGGGGCGGGACGACCACCGGCGTCCCGAGCACCTGAGGCGCGATCCGGCAGACCGCCTCAGACCGCGCGCCGCCTCCGACCAGCAGAACCCGGCGGACCACGACGCCTTGCGCGACCATCGCATCCAGACCATCGGCCAAGCCGCACAGCAGGCCTTCGATGGCCGCTCGGGCCAGGTGCGCACTGGTGGCGGTGGTCAGGGTGAGGCCGTGCACGGCTCCGGTCGCGGCCGGCCGGTTCGGCGTCCGCTCGCCCTCCAGGTAGGGCACCAGAACCATCCCCTCCGCTCCAGGTGGAGCGGAGAGCGCCAGCCGGGACAGTTCCTCGTGACTGATCCCGAGTAGCCGTGCGGTGGCATCGAGCACCCGGGCGGCGTTCAGGGTGCACACCAGCGGCAGGTAATGCCCGGTGGCATCGGCGAATCCGGCCACGATTCCGGTCGGATCGGCGGCCGGGACGTCGCTGATCGCGGACACCACCCCCGACGTGCCGATGGAGACGATCACATCGCCGGTGCTGGCTCCGACTCCGAGCGCGGCCGCCATGTTGTCGCCGGTTCCAGCGGCGATCAGCGAATCCTGGCTCAGCCCGGCGATCGCGGTCTGGCCGGCCACCTCGCTGGGCCGCAGTACCCGCGGAAGCTGAGCGTCATGCCCGAGCGCGGCGCTGAGCAGGTCGCGCCGGTAAGCCCCCTGAGCCGGGGAGTAGTAGCCGGTGCCGGAGGCGTCACCGCGATCGGTGGTCAGCGTCGTGGCATCGGCCGCACCGCTCAGCTGCCAGCTCAGCCAGTCGTGCGGAAGGCACACCGCCTCGGTCTGCTCGGCCGAGCGCGGCTCATGCTCAGCCAGCCAGGCCAGTTTGCTGATGGTGAACGACGCGACCGGGACAACGCCAAGATCGCGCGCCCAGGCTTCCGGGCCGCCATGCCCGGCCGCCAGCGCGTCCGCCGCGGCGGCCGAGCGGGTGTCGTTCCAGAGCAACGCCGGGCGCACCACCTCACCTACGGAATCCAGAGCAACCATGCCGTGCTGCTGGGCGCCGACCGCCACCGCGGCCACATCATCGAGACCACCCGCGTCTTTGGCCGCGACCTGCAGCGCCTCCCACCAGATCGAGGGGTCGATCTCGGTGCCGGAGGGATGACTGGCTCTGCCCTGCCGGACCAGGTCACCGGTCTCCGAGTCCCTGATCACGATCTTGCACGACTGGGTCGAAGAGTCGATCCCGGCGACCAGGGTCATCGATCGTCCTCAGGAATCAGCAGCACAGTCTCTCCTCCGGTCACGTCATCGGCCGCTCTCACCGTAGTTCGCCATGATGCCCGGGCATAGACGCGGCTGAGCGGCAGGGGGGCCAAGCGGCCGTGCCCCGGCCGCCGGGAGCCAGCTTCGTGCGCCGCTGGAGGCGGCGGCTGGCGTCATCCGTCTGGCCCGGGTGGCGGCTGCCAGTGTCTGATATCTTGGGGAAGATGAACGAAAGATGAACGAGAGGTGGCCAGATGACTATTCATGAGCAAACGGAGCGGTTGACCACGCGAGCTCTGCCCCGGCCTGCCTCAGTACCAACAGCCGAATGGACGGCTGCGCCGTTGCGCCCGGCGGCTCGCTGGGTCGCGGTCGCTCAGGACAACGGCCGCCAGCGGCTGGAGATGACCTGGCGCGTCCCCGACCCGCAGGCGGCCGGCGGCCTCTGAGCCGAGCCGAGCCGAGCCCGGGGTCAGCCCCGGCCGAACATACGCACCGCTGACGCCTCGGCCTCCTCATAACCTTGGCTGGCCGCCGCCAGAGCGGCTTGGATCTCGTCCAATGACAGCCGTACCTGCTCCTGGGTGTGCCGCCAGCGCCCGATCAACTGCTGGAACGATCCGGCGGCCTGTCCCTGCCACGTGGCCTGCAGGTCGATCAGATTCCGCATCATCCGTTCGACTTCGGTGCCAATCTGTTCGGCCGACGCCCGCACGGCCATTCCGGCCGCGGCGACCTGAGTGCTGTCCACCTGGAACTGGCTCACGATGAATTCCCCCTCGCTTTCAGACTGCCGGGACGGTTCGTCCGCCCCGGCCCGGCCCCCAGCTGGTGGAGCGCCGCTGCGCTCCGGTGAGCGCCTGCGCCGAGCCTGGCACAACGGCGACGGTGCCCGTTCACGCCGTCCACAGGGGTTCGTCCTCTCTGGGCAAGAACTGTGGACAAACTCGATGGCTGAGGACTGGCGCGAACAAAGGTGCGGAGGGGGCGGCCCCCCGGC
>CALMAR010000385.1 GCA_937859855.1 uncultured Kineosporia sp. | reverse complement strand
GGCCGGTTCCATCCGGTCCTTCAGCCGGTCATAGCAGAGCGTGCACTTCCAGGCCCGGCCGTCGTCCTCCCGCCGTTCGATCACGCCGTACGGGCAGGCCGACACGCAATAGCCGCAGCCGTTGCAGATGTCCTGCTGCACCACCACGGTGCCGAACTCGGTCCGGAACAGGGCGCCGGTCGGGCACACGTCGAGGCAGCCGGCCTGGGTGCAGTGCTTGCACACGTCCGAGGACATCAGCCAGCGGAACTCCTGCCGGGTCTCGGCTTGGCTCGAAGCGCCCGGCAGTTCGAACGACGGCATCCCCAGAGCTACCGGTTCTCGTTGCGGTGCGGACTGTTCCGGCTGTTCGATGAATGCGACGTGCCGCCAGTTGTTCGCGCCCAGGCTGCCCGTGTTGTCCATCGACAGGCCAAGCAGGTCGAAGCCGTCGTCCGGGACGGCGTTCCACTCCTTGCAGGCCACCTGGCAGGCCTTGCAGCCGATGCACACCGACGTGTCGGTGAAGAAGCCCACTCGGGACGGATGCTCTTCGTATCCGGCCCGGCCTGCTGGGTCAGCCACAACGCCGGACCGGCTGCGCTCAGTGGGCGTCATCGGTATCCTCCGGCTCACCTTGGCCAGCCTGCAGAGATTTCGCGGCGTCCTCGACCGGCTCCTGCACATGCGGGCGGCCGGCCTGCGGCCCGGTGGTGGCGACCCGGGTACCAGTCTCGGGCGTGATCCCGGCCCGCTGCCGATATCCGGCCACGTAGTCCAGCAGAGCAGCACCACGGGGGCGGCGGCCGGGCCGGATGTCGCAGGTCGCCACCTTGCTCTCCTGGATCAGCACGTTCGGATCCAGAGCCACCCCGAACAGGTCGTTCACCACATCACCGTCCACCAGGCCGACACTGCCCCAGTGATACGGCAGCCAGACCTGGTGCACCAGCCGGTCCGGCATCCGCAGTGAGCGCATCCGCTCGGTGACCAGCACCCGGGCCTCGATCGCGGTCCGGCTGGTCACCACGTGGGCCCATTCGAGGTGCCGCAGGCCGCGCACGTCCGCCAGCTCCGGCGACACCTCCACGGTCAGGGCCGGTTGCAGTTCGGCCAGGTACGGCAGCCACCGGCTCATCCCACCGGCGGTGTGGTGCTCAGCCAGCCGGGAGCTGGTCAGCACGAATGGGAACACATCTGAATGTTGTTCCGGCGGCGAAGGATTGGAAGGGTTGTCGGGCCGGCCGTAGACCTTGCGCGCGGGATTGCCCTGCTGCCCGTAGAGAGCGTTGGGGAACGGCGACTCGTGTGGCTCGTAGTGGGTGGGCATCGGGCCGTCCAGCAGGCCGCGGGGGGCGAACAACCAGGCCTTCCCGTCGGCCTGCATGACGAACGGGTCGTCGCCGTGCAGCGCGGCCGGCCCGGTCGCGTCGTCCGGCGGCTGGTAGCCCGGCGTCTTGGCCTTCTCGAAGTCCGGGACATCGTCGCCGGTCCACTCGCCGTTGTGACCCAGGTCCGGATCCCACCAGACGCACCGTTTGCGCTCGCTCCACGGCCGTCCCTGCGGATCCGCGGACGCCCGGTTGTACAGGATCCGCCGGTTGTAGGGCCAGACCCAGCCCCACTCCAGGGCATAGCTGTCCTGCTCGGCTCGGGGCTTGCGCCGGGCCGCCTGGTTGACGCCGCCGGCGTAGACGCCGCTGTAGATCCAGCATCCGCAGGACGTCGAGCCGTCCGGCTTGAGCTGCAGATACCCGTCCAGCGGCTTGCCCGTGCTCAGGTCGTAACCGTTGATCGCCTGGAGTACCGACTCAGCGCTGGGCTCGTCACCGTGCACCGGATAATCCCAGTTCAGATCCTGCATCGGCCGATCGCGGGCATCGTCGGAGCTGGCCAGCCGCTCCCTCAGCCGCCGTCCCAGGTGATAGGTGAACCAGAGGTCGGATCGCTGATCACCCTTGGGCTCGACCGCCTTGTCCCGCCACTGCAGCATCCGCTGAGTCTGGGTGAAGGTGCCCTCCTTCTCGACATGGGAAGCGGCCGGGAAGAAGAACACTTCGGTCCGGCAGCGCTCCGGCACGATCTCGCCGGTCTCGATCTCGGGCGAGTCCTTCCAGAACGACGCGCTCTCGATCATGGCCAGATCGCGGACCACGAGCCAGTCCAGGTTGGCCAGGGCCAGCCGCTGCAGCTTGCCGTGCGCCGATCCGACCGCCGGGTTCTGACCGAGCAGGAAGTAGCCGAACACCTTGCCGTCGATCATGTCCATGGTGGTCCGGTAGGTGCCGTGATCCCCGGTCAGCCGGGGCAGATGACCGAAGCAGTAATCGTTCTCAGCAGTCGCGGCGGTCCCGAAGTACTCCTTGAGCAGGCTGACGATGTAACACTTCGCGTTGCTCCAGAAGCCCTTCTGCTTGTCCGCGATGATGCTGTCCAGGTACGTGCTCAGGTCGGTGTGAGCCACCTCCGGCATGGCCAGATAGCCGGGCAGCATGTTGAACAGAGTGGGGATGTCGGTGGAACCCTGAATGCTGGCGTGCCCGCGCATGGCCATGATCCCGCCGCCGGGGCGCCCGATGTTGCCCAGCAGCAACTGGATGATCGACGCGGTCCGGATCAGCTGGGCACCGACGCTGTGGTGAGTCCAGCCGACCGCGTAGACCACCGAAGAGGTGCGCTCCCGGCCGGAATTGGCGGTCCACGCCTGGCAGACGTCGAGGAACTGCTGCTGCGGGGTGCCGCAGATCTGCTCGACCAGTTCGGGGGTGTAACGGGCATAGTGCCGCTTCAGCACCTGGAACACGCATCGGGGATGTTGCAGCGTGCGATCCTGCTCGATCGGTTCGGCGCCTTCGATCGCCGGGCCGCCCGAGCCGTGAGCGTCTCCAGCCGCGCGCTCCTTGTTCCCGGAGTTCGCCTCGCTGGAGTGCTCTGGCCCAGTCCCGGCCATCTGGTACTGCCAGGTGGAGGTGTCGTAGCTGGCGGTCTCCTCGTTGTAGCCGCTGAACAGGCCGTCCAGGTCCTCGGTGTCCTGGAAGTCCTCGTGGAGCAGGAACGGTGCGTTGGTGTAGGCCGTCACGTAATCGCGGAAGTCCTTGTCATTGCTGAGGATGTAGTTGATCACGCCGCCGAGGAAGGCGATGTCGGTCCCGGCCCGGATCGGCACGTAGCTGCTGGCCACCGCGCTGGTCCGGGTGAAGCGGGGATCGATGTGGATCACCTGGGCGCCGCGCGACTTGGCTTCCATCACCCACTGGAACCCGACCGGATGGGCTTCGGCCATGTTCGAGCCCATGATGACGATGCAGTCAGAGTTGGCGAGATCCTGTTGAAAGCTCGTCGCCCCGCCGCGACCGAATGAGGCTCCCAGACCGGGAACCGTGGCGGAGTGTCAAATCCGGGCTTGGTTCTCGATCTGCATCGCGCCCAGAGCGGTGAACAGTTTCTTGATCAGATAGTTCTCTTCGTTGTCCAGGGTGGCGCCGCCGAGGCAGGCGATGCCCCGGGTCCGGCGCAACGGGCGCCCGCGCTCGTCGGCGTCCTCCCAGCCCCTTCGCCGGGCGTCGAGAACGCGGTCGGTGACCATCTCCATGGCTTGGTCGAGGCTGAGCTCGGTCCAGTCGGTCGCGTAGGGTGCGCGGTACCTGACTTTCTGTTCTCGCTGCGGGCCGGTGACCAGCTGCTTGCTGGCCGAACCCTTCGGACAGAGCCGCCCCCTCGAGATCGGGGAATCCGGGTTGCCCTCGATCTGGATGACCTGCTCGTCCTTGACGTAGACCTTCTGTGCGCAACCGACCGCGCAGTACGGGCAGACGGAGTGCACGACCCGATCGGCGCCGGCCGTCCTGGGCTGCAGGTCCCGCGAGCGCGGCGACTGGCTGGCGGCGCCCCGGGCCAGCGGATCGGCCCCGGTCACCTGCCGGTATACCGGCCAGCCCTCGATCCACGTCTTCACGCCCATGCCCACACCATGCTGCTTTCGCCGCGAGATCGCCAGCTCGGCCCGGCCACGGGTTCGCGTCGCACTCGGCCGGGCTGGTCCAGCGATCTTGGTGCCCTGGGCTTAGCTTTTCGCTCGTGAATGACTTCGAACCGCATCTGGCCATCGTCACGGCAGGCGACTCGGGCATCGGCCACGCCACCGCCATCGCGCTCGCCCGGGCCGGGATGGACGTCGGCCTGACCTGGCACACCGATCAGAAGGGCGCGCAGGAGACTGCCGCCGCAGTGCAGGCGCTGGGCCGCAAGGCCGTCGTCCGGCAGCTGGACACCAGTGATGCTCCGGCCTGCGGGGAGGTCGTGGATGCGCTGGCGGGCGAGCTCGGCGGCGTCGACGTGTTCGTCAACAACGCCGGAACCGGCGATGGCACACCGTTTCTCGAGCTGGACTACGGCACCTGGCGGCAGACCATGGCCACCGACCTGGACGGTGCCTTCGTCTGCATCCAGCGGGCCGCCAAGCACATGGTCAAGGCGGGCCGGGGAGGGCGGATCATCGCGATCACCAGCGTGCACGAGCACCAGCCGCGGATCGGATCATCCGCCTACGACGCGGCCAAGCATGGCCTCGGTGGGCTGATCAAGACCATCGCACTCGAACTGGGCCGGGATGGCATCACCGCGAACAGCGTGGCACCGGGAGAGATCGCCACCCCGATGACCGGCCAGGAGGATGTCGACCCGCACACGGTCGACCGGCCAGGGGTACCGCTGGGGCGCCCGGGTGATGCCCAGGAGATCGCCGCCGTGGTGGCCTTCTTGGCTTCACCGGCCGCCAGTTATGTCACGGGTGCCTCATGGGCGGTGGACGGAGGCATGCTGCAGATGGGGCCGCAGGCCGGATCGCACATCACATCCGACGACTGGCGCTCGGCCTGATCGAACGGCAACGCGCGTGATCCTTCACCAGAGGGCGCAGGTGCACGTGGTCAGCGCCAGGGTCTGGCGCGGACCACCGCGCTGTGGGCCTCTCCGGGCGCGAGACGCGGATCTGAGGCCGCTCGCATCGGCCAGCCCGGCTGGGCACCTCATGGCCTGGAATCCGGCATCTTCCCCTCCGTTGATGCCGAACACCATCCAGACGTGATCAGCGGGCCGGCCGGTGCGAGCGAGAACGGCGCCGGACCTGCTCCTGGCCGGTCTACCCAGATCTGAATCAGTGTTCCGGCTGCGATCCTCAGCGCTTCACTGCTGGCCTCATCTCCGGTTATGTTCGTCTGCCTTCAGACTGGTGCTCACAGCGGCGTGGCGGAAGCCACCCAAGGTGCGGTCCATGCACACCCTGTTCACAGCGTGCTCACCACCTGGAGGGAGGAGCCGATGTCGGAGGGGTCGCAACCCGGTGCTGAGAGTCCGGCGCCTCCAGCCGGGGCAGAGGTCTACCTCTCCCGATACCTGGGGCCCTCTCAGCACGAGCGCTGGGATCTGCCCCCCGACGGCGGGCCAGTGACGCTGGGCCGATCCGAGTCAGCCGGGCTGAGGGTGGCCGGTGATCCTCTGGTCTCCCGGGTGCATGCCCGGCTGGAACGGATCGGCAGCCAATGGACCCTGGTCGACGATGGGATCTCGGCCAACGGCACCTATCTGAACGGGCGCCGGGTGGCGCAGCGCGTCCGGCTGCGCGATCGGGACGTGATCCGGGTCGGATCGACCGCGCTGACCTTCTGTCAGCCCTGGCCCACGGCCACCGAGCAGACCGTGGCCGGAGGCGGGCTCGAGGCGGTGCCTCAGCTGACCCAGCCGCAGATCCGGGTCCTGGGTTCGTTGTGCCGCCCGATCGGGCAGGCACGCGGATTTCCGGTCCCGGCCAGCAATCAGCAGATCGCCCAGGAGTTGTTCCTCAGCCTGGACGCCGTCAAGACCCACCTGCGGATGCTCTACCACAAGTTCGGGATCGAGGATCTGCCGCAGAACCAGAAGCGGGCCAAGCTGGCCGAGCTGGCTCTGCAGTTCGGGCTCGTCCCCGGTGAGTAGCCGGTCGCCGGGCGGCTCAGCGTCCGGGGATGTCGTGCGCCTGGTCGTAGCTGTAATCCGAGTCATAGCCGGGGGTTTCGGTCGCAACGCGGACAGGCTCCGCAGCCGGCGGGGGCTGAGGCGCCTCATCCTGAGCGGCCTGTTCACCCTCGTGGGCCAGGTCGTACTCAAGGTCGTCACTGGCCTCGCTGGCCGCTGGCTGGATCTGCTCGCCCGGCATCTGCCGATCCTAACCGGTGAGGATCCAGGCGGCCGTGTCGCTGGGCAGCAGCCGTCCCTCGACCGGCTGGCTGGCCAGGACGACCTCGCCGGGCGGCAGAGGTACCGGGGCCGGGCCAGTGTTCAGCATGCAGATGAACCCGCGGCCGCGGCTGACCCCCAGGACGTCGGGCTCGTCCCCGGTCCAGG
>CALMAR010000384.1 GCA_937859855.1 uncultured Kineosporia sp. | reverse complement strand
GCCCTACGTCGGGCGGCCCGGCCCGGTCGCGGCCATCGGCTGCGCGGCCCCCGGTCGAGGAGCCGACCCGGGCGCCACCCT
The DNA here is from genome assembly GCA_937859855.1 of uncultured Kineosporia sp. Next base: position 6,361 of record CALMAR010000384.1, on the reverse strand, counting down.
TGAGCACGGCGGCACCTTCGTCTGGTTCGACGAGCTGGATGAGCGCCATCCAGTCGCCAGGCCGGTCGCGGCTGGCAGTGGCAGGAGCGGCGCCGGTGACACCCCGAGCCGGAGCGGGCCAGCCGGCGGTGACCGGCTCACCATCAACCAGGGCCAGGTCAGGGTCACCATTCAGGCGGCTGCGTCACTCCGGGCCAGGATCGCGGACACCGTTCACATCATCCGCGTCGACGCCGATGGCTGCCCGGTCAGCCATCCGATCACCGCCGCTCCTGGCTGGCGGCCTGCGGCCCATCCCGGTCCTGACCGCTCCCCGGTCACCACGATCAGCGCCTGCCGGTATGCGCTGCCTCAGCCGGGCTCATCGGCTGGCTCATCGGCTGGCTCCTCGCTGTTCTCCTCGTTGCTTATCACCGGCTCCAGCGCCGCCGCCGCGATCCCGGCGATCCAGGACGCGCCTGGCGGCGGCGGCCCGAATGCTCCGGCGTCCTGCGCCAAGGACTACGCCTACGGCGACGAGGTGATCGTGCTACGGATCGGCTACGGCCAGGACGCGGCGGGAACGATGCGCCGGGAAACGGTGCTGCGCTACTCCGGCTGCGACCATCACGGCTTCGACGACGGGAGCCAGGTGAAGCGGCTGACCCGCGCGGCGGTCGCGCCGTTCATGACCGCAGCGAACGAGGTGCGCAGCTATGACGGCGAACTGAGTGGCGTGATCCCGTCCGCGATCCGCTGACCCGGCTGAACAGCACCCGCAGCCAGCCGTGGGACGATGGGGCACGGGCGCGTCGTCCTGCCGTCCTCATCTGTCACCCCAACCCGATCGAGGTTGTTCGCCCGTGTCTCCGATGGCCCGTACGGCCCACCGGCCGTCCGCCACGCCACCTGCCGCGATCCGCAACTTCTGCATCATCGCGCACATCGATCACGGCAAGTCGACCTTGGCCGACCGGATGCTGCAGCTCACCGGCATCGTCGACGCCCGGCAGATGCGAGCCCAGTACCTGGACCGGATGGACATCGAGCGCGAGCGCGGAATCACGATCAAGTCGCAGGCAGTCCGGATGCCCTGGGAAGTGGAGGGCCAGTCCTATGCACTGAACATGATCGACACTCCGGGGCACGTCGACTTCACCTACGAGGTGTCCCGGTCGCTGGCCGCCTGCGAGGGCGCGGTCCTGCTGGTCGACGCCGCGCAGGGGATCGAGGCCCAGACCCTGGCCAACCTGTACCTGGCTCTGGAGAACGACCTGGCCATCATCCCGGTGCTGAACAAGATCGATCTGCCCGCCGCGCAGCCGGAGAAGTTCGCTGAGGAGCTGGCCCATCTGATCGGCGTCCAGCCGGATGACTGCCTGCGGGTGTCGGGCAAGACCGGCCAGGGCGTCGAGCACCTGCTGGACCGGATCGTGCACCAGGTGCCTGCGCCGACCGGCGATCCCAGCGCCCCGGCCCGGGCGATGATCTTCGACTCGGTCTACGACACCTACCGGGGGGTGGTCACCTACGTCCGGGTGATCGACGGCCACCTGAGTCCCCGTGAGCGGATCCTGATGATGTCGACCCGGGCCACCCACGAGCTACTGGAGATCGGGGTCAGCTCGCCTGAACCGGCCCCATCCGGCGGCCTGGGGGTCGGGGAGGTCGGCTACCTGATCACCGGCGTGAAGGACGTCCGGCAGTCGAAGGTCGGCGACACCGTCACCAACTCGTCCAAGCCGGCCGGGCACGCGCTCAGCGGCTACCAGGACCCGAAGCCGATGGTGTTCTCCGGCCTGTACCCGCTGGACGGCTCGGACTACCCGGCGTTGCGGGACGCGCTGGACAAGCTCAAGCTGAACGACGCGGCGCTGGTCTACGAACCAGAGACCTCGGTGGCGCTGGGCTTCGGGTTCCGCTGCGGGTTCCTCGGGCTGCTGCACCTGGAGATCGTCCGGGAGCGGCTGGAACGTGAGTTCGGCCTGGACCTGATCTCGACCGCGCCCAACGTCGTCTACGAGGTGACGATGGACGACGGCACGCACGTGACCGTGACCAATCCGAGCGAGTTCCCCGAGGGCAAGCTGGCCGAGGTCCGGGAGCCGATCGTGCGGGCGACCATGCTGGCACCCTCGGAGTACATCGGCGCGATCATGGAGCTGTGCCAGGAACGGCGCGGCAGCCTGCGCGGGATGGACTACCTCTCCCAGGACCGGGTGGAGCTGCGCTACACGCTGCCGCTGGCCGAGATCGTGTTCGATTTCTTCGACCAGCTGAAGTCCCGGACCCGCGGTTATGCCAGCCTCGACTACGAGACCGAGGGCGACCAGCCGGCCGATCTGGTCAAGGTGGACGTGCTGCTGCAAGGCGAGCGGGTCGACGCCTTCAGCTCGATCGTGCACAAGGACAAGGCCTATGCCTACGGCGTGATGATGACCGGCCGGCTGCAGAAGCTGATCCCTCGCCAGCAGTTCGAGGTGCCGATCCAGGCCGCGATCGGAGCCCGCGTGATCGCCCGGGAGAACATCCGGGCGATGCGCAAGGACGTGCTGGCCAAATGCTACGGCGGTGACATCACCCGCAAGCGGAAGCTGCTGGAGAAGCAGAAGGAAGGCAAGAAGCGGATGAAAATGGTTGGCCGGGTGGAGGTTCCGCAGGAGGCCTTCATCGCGGCGCTGACTTCGGACGCTGCCCCCGCCGCCGACCGGACCAAGAAGTAGAGCTCAGGCCTCGTTCAGGCGGGTCACCTGCTCGTCGGTGAGTTGCAGGTCCATGGCCGCGCTCGCCTCGCGATATCGGTCGGCCCGGGTAGACCCGATCAGCGGGATCACCCGCGGCGAGCGCTGCGCGGCCATCCAGGCCAGCACGACCTGACCCGGCTTGACACCCAGCTCAGCGGCCACGGCGTCCAGTGCCTTCAGCGGCCCGGCGGACGAGGACGGGTACCCGCCGCTGGCCAGCCCGCGGTCCCGGGCGGTCTCGGTGAGGTCGTACAAACCCTTGGCCAGCGGCGAATAGGCCACCAGGCTCAGCTGGCCGTCCCGATCGCGCAGGTAATCCAGCTGCTCGGGAGTGACCAGCGAGACGTCGCGCCGGGAGGGCGCGGCCAGATAGCTGTGCTGCTGCTGCAGGGCGACCGGTTGCGGCCAGCCGTTGACCTCGCACAGCGCGCGGATCCGTTCCAGCCGCCAGGTCCTGACGTTGGACCAGCCGTAGTAGCGGATCTTGCCCGCGGTCACGAACCCAGCCAGCGCTTCGAGAGTCTCCTCCAGAGCGGTCGAGCGGTCGTCCACATGGATGTAGTAGAGGTCGATCCGGTCGGTGCCGAGCCGGGCCAGACTGCCATCGAGTGCGTCACGGAGCGTCTTCGCACCGGCCCCGGCGAAGCGGACCTTGCTCCAATCCGGTGATTGCGCGCCGTCCGGCCAGTCCTGCTGCGGATCTTGGCTCATGCCCGACCCCTTGGTGGCCAGGAAGATGTCGTCACGCTGGCCAGTGCGCCGCAACCAGCGGCCGAGCAGTTCTTCGCTCTGCCCACCGGTGGTACCCCGCGCGAAGAACCAGGCGTAGCAGTCGGCGGTGTCGAGGAAGTTCCCGCCGTCCGCGGCGTAGGCGTCCAGAGTGGCGAAGGACGTCTCGTCGTCCGCCCGGGTGCCCATGCCCATGCAGCCCAGCGCCAGCGCACTGACCTGCTCGCCGCTGCCGCCCAGCTGCGTCCGGGTCAGCGTCACGGTCACGACCGTAGGCCCTCGGGTGGCTGGGCGGCTATCGGGCGCTCTCCGCGGGCCGGTCAACGGCGGGTACGTCAGCCAGTCGATGGGAGCGGCTGCGATAACTCCGGCTGACTGAGCAGATCCGGTCCATCCCGCCGGGTGTCCTTGCCAACTTCAAGATCATCATGGACAGTGTGCCGGCGAGGGGCAAGCGGGCCCGTCCAGATGGCTGAGGTGCCAGAACCGTGATCGATTTTCTGCCTGGAATTGTGGAAGTCGTCTTGCTCGTGTTCTGCCTGATCGACTGCATCCAGACCGACGAGCTGCTGATCCGGAATCTGCCCAGCAAGGTGATCTGGATCCTGCTGATCATTCTCCTGCCCATCCTGGGCTCGGTGGCCTGGCTGGTCGCCGGCCGCCCCTGGCAACCGCAGCCGGGCCGCAACGTGGCCTGGCGTTCGACCAGCACCGCTGGATATCCCGATTACGAGCGCCCAGCCGCCGCCAGCAACACCGGCGACATCGATGAACGGTTGCGCCGGGATCAGGAGCGGGTGGATCGCGAACACGAGGAAGCGCTGCGCAAATGGGAGGCCAGCCTGCGCGAACGGGAGCGCAGGCTCGGCGATGGCGGCACCGAGAGCTGACGCGGGTGGCTCGGCCAGGCCCGAGCGGGTGAAGATGGGGCCATGGAGCAGAGTGAAGCGACCGGCTCACGGCTGACCGCCGTCTCGGTGGTGCGCCAGATCAAGCCCAAGTCCTGGGAGGAGCCGTACAGCACAGCCATCGACAAGGCCGCGGTACCGGGCCGGGTGATGGTGGGCTTCGCCGGGCTGGCCGGCGACGTGCAGTGCGACAAGGACGACCATGGCGGTACCTACGCCGCGCTGTACGCGTACGCGAACGAGGACGCCGATTGGTGGGCCGAAGAGCTGGGCCGGCCGATCGAGCCGGGCCGGTTCGGTGAGAACCTGCGCACCAGCGGGCTGGACCTGAACGCCGCTGAGATCGGCGAGCGGTGGCAGATCGGCAGGCCCGGCGAAGGGGTACTGCTCGAAGTCACCTCACCCCGCACTCCGTGCCGGACCTTCGCCGAGCACATGGGGGAGCCGCACTGGGTCAAGCGATTCACCCAGCGCAACACTCCCGGCGCCTACCTCCGGGTGTGGGAGAAGGGCACTGTCGGGACCGGTGATCCGATCACGGTCACCCATCGGCCCGGGCACGGCGTCACAATCAGCGAGTGCACCCGGCTGGGCCAGCCCGATCGGATGCGCGCATTGCTGGCCGCCGCCAGCGAGCTCGACCTGGACCTCGATCCGTCGCTGCGCTGGTTCGCCGAAAAGACCGCTGCCCGAGCCTGATCCATGCCCAGTTCTCTGCCCATCGGCGATCCCGTCCCGGCTGGCGGGGACCTGCCCGGCTCGGCCGCATCCGGCGCGGCGAACCGGCGGTTCGGCGTGTACCTGCACGTGCCGTTCTGCGCCGTCCGTTGCGGCTACTGCGATTTCAACACCTACACCGCGGCCGAGCTGGGCGGCGGGGGCAGCCTGGCCGAATATGCTTCGGTCGCCCTGCTCGAGCTCGACCTGGCCGCCAAAGTGCTTGCTCGTAGTGGCGTTCCGGCTCGTCCGGCGTCGACGGTGTTCTTCGGCGGAGGAACGCCGACGCTGCTCCCGGTGACCGATCTGGCTCGGATGCTCGGCGCCGTCCGCAGTGACCCCGCACTGACCCCACCCCCCGTGGTCACCACCGAGGCGAACCCGGATTCGGTCAGCCCGGATTCGCTGCGCCAGCTGGCCGAGGCCGGCGTCACCCGGGTCTCGTTCGGCATGCAGTCCGCTGTCCCGCATGTGCTCTCAGCCCTGGACCGTACCCACGACCCAGCCCGGGTGCCCCAAGCGGTGGCCTGGGCCCGGGCGGCCGGGCTGTCGGTCAGCCTGGACCTGATCTACGGCACCCCGGGGGAATCACTGGCCGACTGGCGGACGTCGCTCGAGGCAGCGCTGGCCTGTTCGCCCGATCACCTCTCCGCCTACGCACTCGTGGTGGAGGAGGGTACGCCGCTGGCCCGCCAGGTTCGCCGGGGCCAGGTCGCCGAACCGGATCAGGACGACCTGGCCGACAAGTACGAGCTGGCCGATGACTTGTTGGCAGCCGCGGGTTTCCGCTGGTACGAGGTCAGCAACTGGGCCCTTGGACCGGCCCAGGCCTGCCAGCACAACCTGGGCTACTGGCGCGGCGACGACTGGTGGGGGATCGGCCCGGGTGCGCACTCGCACGTCGGCGGAGTCCGGTGGTGGAACGTCAAGCACCCGGCCGCCTACGCGCAGCGGCTCAACTCCGGCCTGAGTCCAGGTGCGGGGCGGGAGGTTCTGGACGACATCCAGCGCCGGGAGGAACGGATCCTGCTGGAAGTGCGGCTGGCGCAAGGACTTTCGATCGACCACCCGGCGGTGCCGGAGCTGGTGGCCGAGGGCCTGGCCGAACCCGGGCCGGCCAGGGCCGGGCTGGTGGTGCTGACCCGGCGCGGTCGGCTGCTGGCCGACGCCGTCGTCCGGCGCCTGATCGGCCCCGGATGATCGGTCAGCGGTCGGCGTCGTCCCCGGTGGTGAAGTCGATCAGCTCCTCGACCCGGCCCAGCAACTCGGGCTCGAGATCGGCGT
>CALMAR010000383.1:731-4464 GCA_937859855.1 uncultured Kineosporia sp. | reverse complement strand
GGGCAGGCCACCGCTGGGCCATGTCGGTGATGTCGTCGTCGGTGATCCAGGTGAACCGGACCCGGACCGGTTCATGGGCCCCGTCGACGTGGACGAACCCGACCCCGGGAAGGGTGGCGGGGATCAGGTGGCAGGCCGCGCCGCGCTCGAGCGCCCCGTCACCCAGCACCATGTCGACGTGGGCGTCCTCGGTCAGGCGCAGCGCGATCCGGTAAGGGAACAGATCCCGGAACGGCAGGACCTCCTTGCGGGGGTCTTGCAGGCAGGCCAGGACCACATACCCGGCGGCCCGGCCCTGAGAGAGCAGGATGGCCAGCAGCTGGGCAACCCGGGTCTTGGTGGCCTTGTCGGCGTAGCCGGTGAGGACGGCCAGCTCGTCGATGACGACGACCACCAGGGGGTCGGCCAGGGTAGGAGTGAAGTCGCGGGCGGTGCCACGCAGCCGCCGTTTGCGGGTGGTCATGTCCTCGACGGCTGCTTCGAGCAGGGCCACCATCTCGGGGAGGGTGTCGTCGGCGTAGCGGGTGAACAAGGCCCGGCCGGGGAACAGTTCCATCCCGCCTTTCGGGTCGACGCCATGGACGCGGACCAGGCCGGACCCGATGCCCGGGCCCAGGGCGCGGAGGATGGACCAGAGCACGGACGCTTTCCCGGCTCCGGTCGCTCCCACAACGAGGACGTGGTTCCCGATCAGCCGCAGCAGGTACCGGGTGCCGTCCTCGGCTTTCCCGATCGGCAGCCCCGCTAGGACCGGAACCGCAGGCAGAGCCGCCGGGCTGATGGCCGAGATGGGCTGGGTGAGGGGGTCTTTGGCGTAGGCGATGACCCGGACCCGGCCGGGTGCGTCCTGCACGATGGTGACCCGGTGCGCGCCGAAGGAGTGTCTGAGTCCTTCGGCTTTGGCGGAGAGGTCTTCGGGGGTGTGGCCGTGCAGCAGCCGCACGTGCAGGGTGTCGACCACACCGGTACTCGTGACCCGGGTGACGGTGGGCGTGTAGACGACCCGGTCCGGGGTGGTGATGGTCAGCCCGGAGCCGTGCAGGGCGGGGTACCAGAGGCGGCGGTAGCGGGCGTGCCAGCGCCACCAGCCCAGCACCGGCCTCGCGATCGCTTCATCCCACGACTGAGGCCACCGCCACACCCACACCAGAGCCCCGGCCAGGGTGGTGGTGAACAGGGCCAGCAGCCCCAGGGTGCCCAGCTTGACCCAGACAAGCCCCACCGTGGACAGCACAGCGGCAGGCACCGGATGCTGGAGCGCCTGCCACACCAGCCACACGACGGCCCTAACGGCGCCACCAATGACCACAGCCAGAATCGACAGCCAGAACGGAATCACCAGCCGCTGCTTGGCTAGCAGCCCGGTCCCAGCCAGGTCATCCGCACGGGTCCCGTTCACGAACATCACCGGCCACCCCCGTTCTGGGGAGCGCCGAAGGAGAGGAACCGGCCGCCTTCACCGCGCAGCGGCAGCGGGACCAGGCCCGCGCAGTCCACGCACTCACCACTCATCAGGGCGGCCGGGCTGACCGGGCGCTTGCAGGCCCGGCACCTCCGCACCCGCCGCGCACGTGACGGCGCCTGGACTGATTGCTCTGATCGTTCGGCCGGGGATTCTGGCCGGGTAGCCTTCTGGGGCATCGCTGTACTCCCTGATAGCTCGCACGCTGGATGGATTGCTGTGATGCGAGCCCCCGGCACGGTTGCCGCCATGCCGGGGGCGCCCTGCGCTTTAGGCGACCTTCGCCTCACCACCCGCAGGCGAGTGGCTGGTGTGACTGCCCGGTGCCTGCCCGCCCGCACGGCCCGTCACAGTGGCCGAACCGGCGGGGGCCTTACCGGGCTCATGAACCCCGGTCGCCCGGAACGACAGAGCCATACGGGCCCGGCCCCGCCCCTCATCGATGTACGGGGTGACGGTCATTCCGGAGAACTCCACCGGCCGCAACCCCGAACCCGGCACCACCTCCGGAGTCAGCACCGGCTGCACCGGAGCCAGCACCTTCACCCGCACCTCCTTCACCCGCGCCTCCGGGTCAAGATCGATACAGGTCACCGTCCACACCAGATCCCCGGTCTGCTTGTCCTTGCTCGGGGTCCGCGCCCCGTTCCTCTCGTTGTAGTCCTGCGCCTGCTCCACACCCATCGCATAGAGCCCATGCGGAAACGCCTCACCCATCGACACCATGAACCGGTGCCCACCCTGAAGAGCCATCGCCCTCTCCGATCTGCCTGGCGTGCCGACTGCCAGCACGTCTGTACCAGTTGTACCACATCTGGTTTACACGTCTAGACCAGTAGGTCGTCGGTTTGGAGAGAACTACGAATCGGTTGGGCTTATTCGGCGGGGAGAACATAGGAGAGGCTGTAACGATCGGCGGCCATGATCGTGTCGCAGACCTCCACCGGTAGGCCGTCCCGGTCGATCGCGACCCGCATCAGGTGAAGCACCGGCACCCCAGGTGCCAGCCGCAATGCCCGGGCCTCTTCCGGTGTCGGCATACGGGCATTGACATCTTCGGTAAGCGAGCCGAGCACATGCCCGCCCTCTTCCAGGCGCGCATAGATGCCACCAGGCCCCGGGTTCGGCTCCGTCATCGGCGTGCCCTCGGCCAGCCGCCAGGGAACGTAGGACGTTGCCAGTTCCATCGGGAAACCGTCCGCCAGATACCTCCTGGCCCGCACGAGGACCGGATCACCAGGCGCCAGGCCCAGGCGGCCAGCCACTACGGCAGGGGCGGCGTCACGGGCGATCCGGATGATCTCTACATCGGCTCGCCGCTGCTCGCTCTCCATCTCGGCCAGGTAGGCGGCCTTGCCTGCGTCACGGTGACGGCGCGCGAACCGGTCATAGGCCAGGCGCCGGACCGGCGGGGCCGTCCGCACGTACGCTCCGCGACCATGCTCGACCTCGATCAGACCCTCGCTCTTGAGCAGAGACACGGCCTGGCGCACGGTGCCTCTCGATGCGCCGAAGGAATCCATCAGGGCCCGTTCACTCGGCAGCTGCTCCCCCGGCGCCAGGTCGCCCGACGTGATCTGACCACGCATGATGTCCGCGATCTGCCGATACACCGGCCGGTCGCTCAACGGGTCGACACCCACGACAATCACTCTGCACTCCTCAGCCAGCCATGTACTCCTACACTCGACTAGACCAGTCCACGTTATCTGCCAAAGGGGCTCGCCGCTATGAGTGGCTTCTCAACCCCGCAACACTCCGTGAGCGTTGCTGGCGTCATCACCAACGAATCCGGGCAAATCCTGTCCATCCAGCGGCGGGACAACAGCCGCTGGGAGCCACCCGGCGGGGTACTCGAACTCGGCGAGACCTTCGCGGAAGGCGTCGCCCGCGAGGTCTACGAAGAGACCGGCGTCCACGTCCGCGCCCTCAAGCTCACCGGCGCGTACAAAAACATGGACCTCGGCATCGTCGCACTGGTCTACCGCTGCGAACTCCTCAGCGGCAGGCCCCATCCCACGCCCGAATCCCGCGCGGTCCGCTGGCTCACCCCGGCCGAGGTCACCGCGCTCATGGCTGCCTCGTTCGCTGAGCGGGTCCTCGACGCCCTGACGAACGACGTTTCGAGCCGGACACACGACAACGCCAGCGCCATCCCCGAACCGGCACCAGCCGCTGCTGCCGAATTGACCTCTTAGTCATCAAGGACCGGCCCGCGACGCAGCCCGGTAGCCCGGGGGCAGCGGGCGCGGCGAGTGCCACGGCGCCCCC
>CALMAR010000383.1:0-721 GCA_937859855.1 uncultured Kineosporia sp. | reverse complement strand
GCTCGGCTTAGGACCTGCGGCCCACGCCCGCCCGGCCGCCCGGCCCAAGTGAGGCGGGGCGAGCCCTGACCCAGCCAGTCCGGCATAGCAGCGTGATCTAGTCGTCGCCGTAAACGTCGAGCAGGAGGTCGCCGGGCATCGCCACTAGTCGCTGCATCAGCCCACGGTCCAGCGACACCGCGTGCTCCAGGGCCCGCGATCCGACGTAGCAGAACCAGTCCGCTTCCCAGCCGTCTTCGGTCAGCTCCCAGAGCAGCGCGCGCTTCGGCTCCAGCACATCGAGAATGCGTCCCAGATGGTCACCGAGCTCGGTGCCGTCCTGCGGGGAATCCGCGCTCGCCAGCATCCAGACCGCCCGCTCACGGACGGCACCCTGACCGCCGAGGGGTTCCCCGGCCTCCGCCAGCTGAGTGGGGACCAGGTCAAGGCGGGCTGAGACGCTCGAAGCTGCTAATCCAGGGCTGCCGGACAGCCGGAAGGTGGCCAAGCTGAGCATGGGCGCATTCTTGCCTGAGCGGACACTCCAGGGCTTGGGACCTGTCACCTGAGTGCCCAGCGTCGCCTCGGTTACCACGCCCGGTCTCACCGTCCACCCGCAGGCAGCGGCAGGGCTGGGGGATGTGCTCCGCACATGTGCGTGAGGGCTTGAACTGGGCCGGGCGGGTTGACGGCGAGCCTCTCCGGGCGAGGTACCCGGTGCCCGCGGTGGGGCCAGGAAGAA
>CALMAR010000382.1 GCA_937859855.1 uncultured Kineosporia sp. | reverse complement strand
GAGCGTGGGATTCGGGGGTCTGGTGCGGGCCCTGCTGTTCGATCCGGCTGCCGCCGGGTGTTTCGGCTGCCCGCGCAACCTGTTGGACGTCGGTGCGGGGGCGGACGCTTTCACCACGGTCGACGGGTGGGGACCCGGGCTGGCGGTGGCCTGGTCGGCGCTGGTGCTGGTCGTGGTCACGTTCCGCCGCAGGGCGACCGTTCCCGCGGTGCGCCGAAGGACCGGCGCGGTGGTGGCCGCCGGCGCTGTCACCGCCCTGTCGCTGGCCGGCGCCGGCGAGGCGGTTCTGACCTCGGCCGCTCCCTTCGACCGGGTGGCACGGCTGGTGTGGCTGGCGCAGTGTGGCCTGATCGTCGTGATTGCCGGACTGATCGGCGCCGAGACGCTGGGGGTTCGCCGGGTGGCCCACCGGATGGCGGAGCTGGCTCTGGGCGAGGACACCGACGCGGAAGCCGTGACCGGCGGGATCGCCGCATCGGCGGGTGCCGTCGCCTCGGCCGTCGTTCAGGTCGCCTTCCCTCGCAGCGGCATGGACGCGGTGGATGCGCGCGGCCGACCGGCTTCCGTCGTCCCGGCCGGCTCGCAGGTGGTCGCGGTCCGGCGGGCCGGCGTCGTGACGGTGGAGGTGCAGTACACCTCCACGCTCGCAGGCGTCGGCCACAGGGTGGTGGCCGCCACCACGGCCGCGGCGCTCGCGCTGGAGCGGTTCGGGGCCAGCGCGCGACTGCAGGCCGAGCTGGCCGAGCTGGCTGCGTCCCGGGTCCGGATCATGGAAGCGTCGGACGCCGAGCGGCGGCGGCTCGAGCGGGACCTGCACGACGGCGCGCAGCAACGGCTGATCGCACTGACCATGCTCACCCGGATGGCGGCGCGCCAGCATGAGACCGACACCCCCCAGGTCGGGGGGGGGGGGGGGGGGGGGGCGGCGGGGCGGGGGGGGGGCGGAGGGGCGCGGGGGCTGGACCAGATCGCCGAGAGCGTGTCGGCAGCACTGGCGCAGTTGCGCCGGCTGGCTCGCGGCATCTATCCGGTGACGCTCTCGGACCTGGATCTGGCCGCGGCGCTGAGGTCACTGGCGGGGGTCGGCGAGGTGCCACTGACGGTGTCGACGGAGCTGGCCGGCACGCCGTCACCGGCGGTGGCGCGCACGGTGTACCAGCTGGTCGCGCGCTCGGTGGTCGAGGCCGGGTGCGGGCCGGACCAGGGCGTTCGCCGGGGCGTGGTGGCGACGGCGACGCAGATCGGTGCGGACCTCCGCGTCGTGGTCACGGCCGAGATGGAGGCGCTTGCGGCGCAGCGGGTGGATGAGTCGGTGGGCGACCGGGTGTTGGCCCTGGGCGGCACCTTGTCGCGTTACCTCGACGGCGAGCGGACGATCTTCGATCTGGTGCTGCCGTGCGGATCGTGATCGCTGAGGACATGGCGCTGATGCGGGCGGGTCTGGTCCGGGTGCTGGACGACGCCGGCTTCGACGTGGTCGGCGAGGCCGGCGATGGCGACGCGCTGCTGTCGCTCGTGGCGGCGCAGGATCCGGACGTCGCGCTGGTCGACATCAAGATGCCGCCGACGCACACCCGCGAGGGCCTGGACGCGGCCCGGGCGATCCGCAGCCGCCATCCCCGTACGGCGGTCCTGCTGCTGTCCAGCTACCTGGAGGCGGAATACGCCGCGACGCTGTTGGAGCACTACCCAGCGGGATCGGGATACCTACTGAAGGACCGGGTTTCCGACCCGGTCATCCTCGCCGACGCGCTGCACCGGGTGGCCGGCGGCGAGTGCGTGGTCGACCCGGCGATCGTGTCACAGCTGATGGGACGGCGCCGGGAGCCCAGCCCGCTGGACGAGCTCAGCAGCCGCGAGCGCGAGGTGCTGGCGCTGATGGCGGAAGGCCACTCTAACGCCGCGATCGCTCAAGCTCTGGTGGTTTCCGCGAAAACAGTGGAGACCCACGTACGCAACGTGTTCATGAAGCTCGGGCTGGACGAGTCGCCGATCACCAGTCGGCGGGTGCTTGCGGTGCTCACCTACCTCCGGTCGTGAGACCAGGAACGTTCAGCGGCGGCTTGCCGGGCGAAATGCTCACCTGGACAAGCAACTGATCCGGGCCCGTGTCGCGAAACAAATCCTGAAAACGCTTTGCCCGTTGGTCGACGAGACCAAGACACCGACGCCGAGATCCATCGTCAAGATCAAGAACTGAACGCTTGCCGGATCTTCCAGTTCCACCTGTGATGCCGTTCAAGATTGGGATGCAGGGGTCCGATACCTGGGGTCGCAGCAGCCAGGCCGGTCTGAATCGGCTTGGCCGGTATGGGGGCTGAAGGATGGTCGCGGACGGATCGGTAGGAACGTGCGGGGATTGCCCGGGGCGGGAGTCCTCGGCCCTGCGCCGGTTGCACGACGTCAGCAAGCGGGTGCACTCGAGTCTGGACCTTGAGACGACTCTGGCGGCCGTGGCGTCGGGGGTCGTGGAGTGCAGCCATTTCACGATGGCAGCGGTCAATGTCCGCACATCGGATGATCAGTTCGAGGTGATGGCTGTTGCGGGGCCCGATGAGACGGCCGAGGCCCTGCGTGGCACCCGCGAGTCCGCGCACGTGTGGGCCGAGATCTTCTCGGCGGCTCAGCCTGTCGGGGGCCTGTACTTCGTCGATCATTCTGTTTCGTTGCCGAACGGCCATGAATGGGTTCACGAGGCCCCATCGATGAGACCTGTGGAGGACTGGCATCCCGAGGATTCGCTGTTCGCGCCATTGACCGCTCCATCAGGGGACTGGGTCGGTGTGCTGAGCGTGGATCTTCCCTCCAGCGGGCGGCGGGCATTGGTCACTGATCGAGAAATCATCGAGCTGTTCGCTGATCACGCCGCCATCGCCATCCTGCATGCGCAGATGCACGCCCTGGTGCAGAAGAACACCAACGATCTGTGGCATGCCGCCCACTACGACGCGTTGACCGGCTTGGCGAACCGGGCCCTGCTGCGCAGTAGCGTCGAGGATCTGATGCGCCAACCGGGCCGTGACATCGGGGTCCTGGTCATCGATCTGGACGGTTTCAAACTGATCAATGACACCGTCGGGCACGAGGCGGGCGACGAGGTGCTCACAGTGCTTGCCACCCGGATGCAACAACAGCTCCGCGCGCCGGACCTGCTGGCCCGCACGGGAGGTGATGAGTTCGTGCTTCTCGTCCAGCAGACGGACGTCGCATCGGTCCTTCCCCACCTCGCCGAACGTTTGAAACGGGTTCTGAGTGAACCCGTCGACGGTGTCACCGGCCGGCACGACGTCGGCGGATCCATCGGCATGGCCATGGCCACGACACCTTTCGATTTCTCGCGCGTGCTGGCCGAAGCAGACGCGGCGATGTACGAGCAGAAACGAGAAACACATCGGCAGCGGACCATCACCCGAGGGGGCGGCATCACCACATGAGCAGTCTCACGGTTCGCCCATCACGCCTGGCGATCGCCGCCACTGCGGGACTCCTGGCAGTCGGGGCGCTCCTGACGTCCATGACAGTGTCCAGCCATCGAGCTGGTCATGGCGCCACCGCCAGCAGTGACCCCGAAGGTGCGAACGCGCAGCCGAACGCGGCTCTCAGCCGGGTGGTCAACCCCTCAGCAGCTCGCGGTGGGACGCTACGGCTGGCCAAGGCAGGAGACTGGGACTCCCTCGACCCAGCCAACACCTATTACGCCTACTCGTGGAACTTCGCCCGACTCTACGGCCGCAGTCTGACCATGTTCGCCCCCGCTCCGGGCGCCAAGGGCAACGTCCTGGTACCCGACCTGGCCGCAACCCTGGGCGAACCCAGCGCCGACGCGAAGACGTGGACCTACCGGCTACGCTCAGGGGTATTCTTTGAAGACGGCACGCCGGTGACCTCCGCCGACGTGAAGTACGCCGTGGAACGCTCACTGGACAAGACCGTCTTCCCCAACGGCCCAAGCTACTTCAACGACCTCCTCGCCCTCGGCCACTACGCCGGCCCCTACACGGCCGCGGCCCGGCAGGTGGACCACGCGAACGACACCCCCGACGCCCGCACCAACGGCTTCCATGAGAAGG
>CALMAR010000381.1 GCA_937859855.1 uncultured Kineosporia sp. | reverse complement strand
CCTGACGTGCGCCGCCGGCCCGGGTTGCTGCTCGCCCTGATCGGGGTCGTGCTGCCGGTCGGCCAGGGCAAGCAACCCGCGTCTTGGCCGCTTCAGGTCCTGACCGCCGGTGTACGCGATCCGCGGGCAGCCGTGGTCGCGCCGCACGGCCTGGTCTTGGAAGAGGTCAGTTATCCCCCCGATGATCAGCTGGCCGCCCGGGCCGAACAGGCCCGGGCCATGCGCAGTCTCGGGCCGAGGTGATCACCGGTCATCAGTCTCACCAGGGGCGCGAACGGGCAGGGCAAGCGCGGCAAGCTCAATCCATCAACCATTGATCACCGCCACCGCCACCGCCAAGCGCCAGTCGTTCGGCCAAGCTCCGCCACCCGACTCGGCAAAGCCCAGCGTTGTGCTCTGAAATGGCCGGATAAACGGGGTTTGCCGAGTGGTGAGGCGGCCCGTTCTGAGCAGGGAGCACGCGAGCCGGGCCGATTGGCATCTGGAGCCCGGCAATGGGAATGTCAGGGACATGACCGAGTCCATCTACGACCCCAGCGATGACGGCATCGAGCGGGACGACATCCTCGACCTCGACCAGTCGTTCGGCGACGACAACGTCGACGCCATGTATGACACCAGCTACTCCCCGCCCGACCGCGAGCCGCAGAACACCAAGTTCGGCACCACGCTGGCGGAGGAGCAGGAGGGCGAGAGCTTCGAGCAGCGGTACGCCCAGGAGGTACCCGACCCCAACCTGGCCAGCGACCTCACCCTGGAGACCAAGGACCAGGACGGCGACGAGGCGGACGAGGTCGACGCGAGCACGGTCGACCAGGACGACCTGGCCTACGGCGAGGTCGGCGACGAGCGGGCCGGCCGGCTGGTCGATCCGGACGAAGGCGCGCACGAGGACCGGGAGAAGGATCTGATCGGCGACGATGTCGGCGTCGACGCCGGAGCTGCCAGCGCCGAAGAGGCTGCCGTCCACATCATTCCGGACTGACAGGTCCCAATAACTGGTGGCCGCCGCGCCCGGCCGGTTGAGAGACTGCCGGGATGGGACACGTGGACGTCAACGGGGTGTCCTTCGTGCTTCCTGACGGGCGGCCCCTGCTGGACGAGGTCTCGTTCCGGGTCGGCGACGGCGACGTGGCCGCACTGGTCGGGCCGAATGGCACTGGCAAGACCACCCTGATCCGAATCATCGCCGGCGACCTGGAACCACACGGCGGCTCGGTGGCCCGCGGTGGCGGACTCGGGGTGATGCGCCAGTTCATCGGCAGCCTGCGCGACGAGACAACCGTGCGGGACCTGCTGCTCGGCGTTGCCCCCGCCCCGATCCGGCAGGCCGGGCGGGAGCTGGAGCGCGCTGAGCTGGCGATCATGCAGGTGGACGACCACTCCGCTCAGCTCGGCTACGCGCAGGCACTGGCCGACTGGGCCGACGTCGGCGGCTACGACGCCGAGACCCTCTGGGATGTATGCACCACCTCGGCGCTGGGGTCGGCGTTCGAGCGCGTGCAGTACCGGCCGGTCAGCTCGCTGAGCGGCGGCGAGCAGAAACGGCTGGTGCTCGAGGCGCTGCTGGCCGGCCCGGACGATGTCCTGCTGCTGGACGAGCCGGACAACTATCTCGATGTCCCGGCCAAGCGCTGGCTGGAGGATCGGCTGCTGGCAACTCAGAAGACCGTGCTGATGATCAGCCACGACCGGGCTCTGCTCGATCGGGTTGCTCAGCGCATCATCACCCTGGAGCCGCGAGCCAGCGGAGCCAGCACCTGGGTCTATGGAGGCGGCTTCTCGACCTATGCGCAGGCCCGGGCCGATCGCACTTCCCGGCTCGAAGAGCTGCGCCGGCGCTGGGATGAGGAGCACGCCAAACTGAAGGCCCTCGTCCTGATGTTGCGGATCAAGGCCGCCAACAACGACGGCATGGCCGCGCAGTATCACGCGGCCCAGACCCGGCTGGCTCGGTTCGAGAACGCCGGGCCGCCGGAAGCGGTTCCGCTGGAACAGAACATCACCATGCGATTGCGCGGCGGCCGGACCGGAAAGCGCGCGGTCATCTGTGATGGCCTGGAAATGACTGGTCTGATGCGGCCCTTCGGCACCGAACTGTGGTTCGGGGACCGGGTCGCGGTGCTCGGGTCGAACGGTTCGGGCAAGTCGCACTTCCTCCGGTTGCTGGCCGCCGGCGGCACCGACCCGGACGCCGAGCACCGCCCGGTGGACGCGGGCGACGGGCAGGCCATTGCGCCGGTGCCGCACACCGGCCGGGCCCGGCTGGGCGCGCGGGTGCGGCCCGGCTGGTTCGCCCAGACCCACCAGCATCCAGAACTGCTCGGCCGCACCCTGATCGAGATCCTGCATCGGGGCACGGCGCACCGCCCGGGGATGCCAAGGGAGCAGGCCAGCCGGGTGCTGGACCGTTATGAGCTGGCCCGTCAGGCCGAGCAGGTGTTCGAGACCCTGTCCGGCGGGCAGCAGGCGCGGTTCCAGATCCTGCTGTTGGAGCTGTCCGGCGCCACCCTGCTCCTGCTGGACGAGCCGACCGACAATCTCGACCTGCAGTCGGCTGAGGCCCTGGAACACGGGCTGGCCACGTTCGAAGGCACGGTGATCGCGGTGACGCACGACCGCTGGTTCGCGCGGTCCTTCGACCGGTTCCTGGTCTTCGGCGCCGATGGCGAGGTCTACGAATCGGACCAGCCGGTCTGGGACGAGGGCCGGGTCCAGCGGGTCCGCTAGGCCGGTGCCGGGTCCGCTAGGCCGGTGCCGGTGGATGCTGTGGCCACCGCGGATCACGGCGAAGCGGCCGGGCCCAGCTGGTCGATCACCGGGCGTAGTCGGCCTTCAGGCCCGCGGCCACGGTTCCCGTCCCCCGGCGGCACCGGGCCTGCGGCCGGGCGGGTCTTCGCGCACGATCCTGCGGGCGAAGCCGCCGTCTTTCGCGGCCATGCGGCTGACCACCGTTCGAGCGTGGCCGTGTCCGAGCAGGTCGAGTGCGTGCACGGTACAGCCCAGTTCGGTCAGGTCCTGCTCGGCCCGCCACCACATGGTGCGGCTGGACCGGACCCCGGGCAACAGCACCATGCTCTTGCTCATGCTCTTATCCGTGCCGCTCGTCACGGTAGGCACGCTAGTGCCGCTGGGAGCCGCCGCGCTTACTGATCACGTACGCCGTCGGATGCAGGCCGCCGTGCTGCTCGAGCATGATCTCCTTCACCACCCGGATCAGCGGTGTGCGCTGCACGCTCTGCTTGAACAGCCGCTTGTCGTCGGTGAGCAGCACGGCCCGGCTACGGGCATGCATCACCCGGGCGATCTCTCGCAGCGCGGCTGGATACAGATCGGTGTTGCCCTGGTGCGAGCCGATGCGCTTGCCGAACGGCAGGTTCGCGACGACGCGGTCCACACCGCCGTCCTCCAGCGGAAGACGCCGGGCATCGCCCTCGATCAGCCGGCCCCGCAGCCCGCGGCTGGCCAGATTGTGCCCGGCCAGGGCAAGCCAGCCCGGATTGCGGTCGCAGCCGACCAGGCTCAGGCCGGGCGCCGTCTCACCGGCGATGGTCAGCAGGGTGCCGGCGCCGCAGAACGGATCAAGGACGACGTCGCCCGGGACGGGCTTGGCCAGCCGCACCATCACCGCTGCGATCACCGGATTGGTCGACGCCGGCATCCGTTCCAGCTCGCCGAACCGCTGGGTCAGGAACAATGGGCCGGCCTCGGCCACCAGCCGGTCGTTGAACCGATCGATGTTGACGTCCCACTCGCTGGCTGAATTGACCCAGCCCAGAGCGCTTTCCAGGTGCTCACGCAGAAGCCAGCGCTGCTCTCCGATGTCGGCGACCCGAAATCGTAGCGGCGCAGCGGTGTTCAGTGCGCTGAGCACACCCTGGGCGCGGGAGCGGACCAGGCGTTCCAGGCCGGCGCCGTCGTCGAACGGGATGCTGCAGACGTCGAAGTAGCGCACCTGCGCGAGCGGGCGCAACGCGCCGTGATAGCTGACCCGCAACCCGTTTCGGTAGCGGCGCCCGATGATCGCACCGAGCTGGCGGAGATCCTCGGCCAGATAGTCGACCGCTCCCGGCAGGGTGCGCAGGATCAGGTCGTCCTGAATCGGCCGGTCGAGATCGATCGCGGTCATGGTGGCTGCACGGTAGCCGAGGTCACCCACCCCCGCGCATGATCGTCGTCCCAGCCCGCAGAAGTGCGGTGATCGGCCCACTTCCCAGGGCTGAACTGCCGATCATGAGCGAAAGACGCCCAGCCGCTCAGGCGCCGAAACGCTCGACGGCGCGCATCTTGTTGACGGCGTCCAGCGCGGCCACCTTGTACGCCTCGGACAGCGTGGGGTAGTGGAACACCGTGGCGACGAGCTGGGCCACGGTGCCGTTGCAGGTCATGATCGCCTGTCCCAGGTGGACCAGCTCGGTGGCCTGCGAGCCGAACACGTGCACCCCGAGCAGCCGCCGGCTCTCGGTGCTGACCAGGAGCTTCAGCATGCCGTAGCTGTCCCCGGCGATCTGCCCGCGAGCCAGTTCCCGGTAGCGCGAGATCCCCACCTCGTAGGGCACCGCGGACGACGTGAGCTGATCCTCAGTCTGCCCGCAGTAGCTGATCTCCGGAATGGTGTAGATCCCGATCGGTTGCAGCTCGATCAGCGAATGGACCGGCTCGCCGAAGGCGTGGTACGCCGCCAGCCGCCCCTGCTCCATCGAGGTCGCGGCCAGGGCCGGAAAGCCGATCACGTCCCCGACCGCGTAGATGTGCGGCACCGGGGTCAGGTAGTTCTCGTCCACCGCGATCCGGCCGCGATGGTCGGCCGACAGACCGGCGGCCTCCAGGTTCAGCTCCTGCGTCGCTCCCTGCCGGCCGGCCGAGTACATCACCGCGTCGGCCGGGATCCGCTTGCCGCTGACCAGCGTGGTCACCGTGCCGTGATCGCCGCTCTCCACCGAGGCGACCTTCTCGTTGAACCGGAAGCTGACCGACAGGTCGCGCAGATGGAACTTCAGCGACTCCACGATCTCGTCGTCGCAGAAATCGAGCATCCGCTCCCGTTGCTCGACCACGGTCACCTTGCAGCCCACCGCCGCGAACATCGAGGCGTACTCGATCCCGATCACGCCGGCCCCGACCACGACCAGCGATCGCGGCAGCTGACTCAGATGCAGGATGCCGTCGGAGTCGATCACCCGCTTACCGTCGAAGTCGACGGTGGAGGGCCGGGCCGGCGTCGTCCCGGTGGCGATCACGATGTGGCCGGCCCTGATCCGGCGCTCGCCGTGGTCACCGTGCACGGCGATGGTGTGCTCGTCCACGAAGGACCCGGTGCCCGCCACCAGGTCGACGTCGTTGCGGTTCAGCTGGCTGCGGATCACCTCGATCTCGCGGCCGATCACATGCTGGGTCCGGGCCAGCAGATCGTCCAGGGTGATGTCCTGCTTGACCCGGTAATTCATCCCGTAGACGTCGCGCTGGTTCATCCCGGTCAGGTAGAGCACGGCCTCGCGCAGCGTCTTGGACGGGATGGTGCCGGTATTGATGCAGACACCGCCGATCATGTTCCCGCGTTCGATCACGCAGGCCCGGTGGCCCAGCTTGGCCGCCGCGATCGCCGCCTTCTGCCCGCCCGGGCCAGAGCCCAGCACCAGCAGGTCGTAATCGTTGTCCGGCATGGTGGCTCCTAGCATCTTCCGGCACGGGGTGCGGGGGGAGTGCGTTGCGGCAGCAGGCCCGCTGGCCAGCGTTTTGACCCTCCGACGGACCCCCGGGTAGTCTGGACCATCGTTGTGTGAACCGCGTGCTCCGCTCGTCCGCAGGGGAAGTATTCGGTGCCGCGGCTGCTGATCACAGCCTGACCGCGAAACACTTCCGAAGTACTTCTGACCTTATTGAACATGAACGAGGCTGCGAACGTGCGTACCTACACCCCCAAGCCCGCCGACATCGAGCGGCGCTGGCACGTCATCGACGCCTCTGACGTGGTGCTGGGCCGGCTGGCCTCCCAGACCGCCATTCTGCTGCGGGGCAAGCACAAGCCCACTTTCGCTCCGCACGTCGACACCGGCGACTTCGTGATCATCGTGAACGCCGGCAAAGTCGCGCTGACCGGCAGCAAGCGCGATCAGAAGCTGGCCTACCGCCACTCGGGTTACCCCGGCGGCCTGCGCTCGGTGAACTACACCGAGCTGCTGGAGAAGAACCCGCGCCGGGCGGTCGAGCAAGCTGTGCGGGGCATGCTGCCGAAGAACACCCTCGGCCGGCACACCCTGAGCAAGCTGAAGGTGTACGCCGGGCCGGACCATCCGCACGCCGCGCAGAAGCCGGTGCCGTTCGAGATCACGCAGGTCGTGCAGTAGGCCCCGGCCCGCTCGACACCAGATCATCCAAGGAGAATCGTGGCGCAGCCCGCACCCGAGACCGACGCGCTGGACGACGTCGGCACTGACGACGACGCACCCAGCAGCTACACCAGCTCCACCCCGGCCACCCGCGGCGGCGGATCCAGCATCACCGCTCCGGGCGCGGCCACCGGCCGGCGCAAGGAGTCGATCGCGCGGGTCCGTCTGATCCCGGGCAGCGGCACCTGGAAGATCAACGACCGCACGCTCGAGGACTACTTCCCGAACAAGCTGCACCAGCAGCTGGTCAACGACCCGTTCCGGGTGACCGAGCTGGAGGGCCGGTTCGATGTGATCGCCCGGCTGCACGGTGGTGGTTCGTCCGGCCAGGCTGGCGCGCTGCGGCTGGGCGTGGCCCGGGCACTGAATGAGATCGACGCCGAAGCCAACCGGGCGAACCTGAAGAAGGCCGGTTTCCTGACCCGCGACCCGCGAGCCAAGGAGCGGAAGAAGGCCGGTCTGAAGAAGGCCCGCAAGGCGCCTCAGTACAGCAAGCGCTGATTCTCACCAGCCTCGGCTACCGTGAGCCGACCTGGTCACATGGCGGTGACCTGATGCCCGTCAGCTGGGAGAACCGATGGCCCGACTCTTCGGCACCGACGGCGTCCGTGGCCTGGCCAACCGGGACCTGACCGCCGAGCTCGCGCTTGATCTGGCCGTGGCCTCGGCTCACGTGCTGGGCGAGGTTGGCCAATTCAACGCCAGCCGTCCGCGGGCGATCGTCGGGCGGGACCCGCGGGCGTCCAGTGAGTTCCTGTCCGCCGCGGTGATCGCCGGACTGGCCAGCGCCGGAGTCGATGTCGAGGACGCCGGAGTGCTCCCGACCCCGGCGATCGCTCAGCTGGTGGCCCAGACCGGTGCCGATCTCGGCGTCGTCCTGTCGGCGTCCCACAATCCGATGCCCGACAACGGGATCAAGTTCTTCGCCGAAGGCGGGCGCAAGCTGGCCGACGCCGTCGAGAACGAGATAGAGAAGCGGATCGGCGAGGAGTGGGACCGGCCGACCGGCGCCGGTGTGGGCCGGGTGCAGCGGATGGCCCAGCCCGGTGAGCGCTACATCCGACACCTGATGTCGAGCCTGCCGACCCGGCTGGATGGCCTGCGGGTGGTGCTGGACTGTGCGAACGGCGCGGCCAGCGTGGTCTCGCCCAAGGCGTTCCGGGCCGCCGGAGCCGACGTGGTGGTGATCGGCGCCGACCCGGACGGCCTGAACATCAACGACGGCTACGGGTCCACTCACCTGGACCGGCTGCGGGATGCGGTGATCTCTCACGGTGCGGACGCCGGGATCGCCCACGACGGCGACGCCGACCGGTGCCTGGCCATCGACCACCTGGGCCGGGACGTGGACGGCGACCAAATCATGGCCATCCTCGCCGTGGCCTTCGCCGAGCGCGGCGTGCTGGCGCACAAGACCCTGGTCACCACCGTGATGAGCAATCTCGGGCTGCGCCTGGCGATGGAGCAGCACGGGATCAGCGTGATCCAGACCGCGGTGGGCGACCGTTACGTGCTGGAGGAGATGCGCTCGGGCGGGTTCTCGCTCGGCGGGGAGCAGTCCGGGCATGTGGTGATGCTCGACTGGAGCACCACCGGGGACGGCGTGATGACCGGCCTGCATCTGCTGGCCCGGATGGCTCAGACCGGGCGGTCACTGGCCGAACTGGCCTCGGTGATGCAGCGGCTGCCGCAGGTGCTGATCAATGTGCGCGGGGTGGACAAGGACCGCTGCGGCTCCGATCCTGGGCTGGCCGCGGCCGTAGCCCGGGCGCAGGAGGGGCTCGGGTCGTCCGGCCGGGTGCTGCTGCGTCCCTCCGGTACCGAGGCGCTGGTCCGGGTGATGGTCGAGGCGCCCGCCACCGACCAGGCCCGCGCTGTGGCCGAGGACCTGGCCGCCGCGGTCAAGGACCGGCTCAGCCTCTAGCGGCCGTGCCAGCTGAGTCCCTCGGAGCACCTCACATCCTGGCTCACGCTCAGCCGCTCCCGGGCGGCGCGCTCACCTCGCCCTGACCTGGCGATCATGGGAAAGCAAGGAGATTCTCAGAGCTTGCGCAGCCTGATCCGCTGCACGGCGTGATCGGAGGCCTTGGTCAGCACGAGGCTGGCCCGCCCCCGGGTCGGCAGCACGTTCTCATTCAGGTTCCGCTCGTTGATCTCTCGCCAGATCCGCTCAGCCGTGGCCACCGCGTCAGCGTCACTGAGCAGGGCATAGCGGTGGAAGTAGGACTCGGGCCGGGCGAAGGCGGTCTCCCGCAAACGCAGGAACCGGTTCACGTACCACTGCCGGACATCGCTGGTGTGCGCGTCCACGTAGATGGAGAAGTCGAAGAAGTCGCTGACCGCCACGCCTTGCCGGCCGTCCGGGCGGGTCCGGGCCGGCTGCAGCACGTTCAGCCCTTCGATGATCAGCACGTCCGGACGGCGGATCGTCGCGTGGGCACCAGGCACGATGTCGTAGGTCAGATGCGAGTAGACCGGCGCCCGCACCTCCGGCAGCCCGGACTTGACCCCGGTGACGAACCGGAGCAGCCCGCGGACGTCGTAGGACTCCGGGAAACCCTTGCGCGACATCAGGTCACGCCGTTCGAGCTCGGCGTTCGGCAGCAGGAAGCCGTCGGTGGTGACCAGTTCCACCCGGGGGGTGTCCGGCCAGCGGGACAGCAGCTCGCGCAGGATCCGGGCGGTGGTCGACTTGCCCACCGCCACCGAGCCAGCGATCCCGATCACGAACGGCGTCCGCTCCGGCCGTTCCTGCAGGAACTCCGCCGTCCGCGCGTGCAGGTTGGTCACTCCGCCGAAGTACAGGTTGAGCAGCCGCGACAACGGCAGATAGACCTCTTCCACCTCGCGCAGGTCGATCCGGTCGCCCAGCCCGCGCAGCCGGGTCAGGTCCGCCTCGGTCAACGTCATCGGCGTGCTGTCCCGCAGCGAGCGCCAGGCGTCGCGGTCCAGCTCCACGTAGGGCGTGCCCAGCACCGGGCTGACCGCCTGGGCGGTTGCCGTGGCCGGGTCGGTGGTCGGGTCCATTGCCCGGCATTGTGCCCGCCCACCAGCCGAGATGTGCGCACGGGGGACACTCCGGGAAGGGCCGGGTACCCACGGCGGCTGCCCGGCTAGGCTCCTGCTATGTGCGGAATCGTGGGTTACACGTCCAGTTCGGCTTCCCAGCTGGGCGAGCACCCCTCCGCCCTGGACGTCGTACTGGAGGGTCTGCGTCGGCTGGAGTACCGCGGTTACGACTCGGCCGGGGTGGCGCTGCAGACCGGCGGCGGCCTGGTCACGGTCAAGCGCTCCGGCAAGCTGGCCCGGCTGGAGGAGGCGCTGGACCAGAATCCGCCCCCGCCGTCCAGCACCGGCATCGGGCACACCCGCTGGGCCACCCATGGCGGGCCGACGGACACCAACGCCCATCCGCATCTGGGCGGCAACGGGCAGCTAGCGCTGATCCACAACGGAATCATCGAGAACTTCGCCGAGCTGAAGCACGAGCTGATCGCCGGCGGCGTCGAGTTCACCAGCCAGACCGACACTGAGGTGGCCGCTCACCTGCTGGCCGCCGCCTATCGCGAGACTGGTGACCTGGCCCAGGCGATGCGAGTGATCGCACAGCGGCTGGAGGGCGCCTTCACCCTGCTGGCCGTGCACGCCGATGTCCCCGGCGTGGTGGTCGGCGCCCGCCGCAACTCCCCACTGGTGGTCGGCGTGGGGGACGGCGCCAACTACCTTGGTTCCGATGTGGCCGCGTTCATCGGGCACACGCGGGAAGCGATCGAATTGGGCCAGGACCAGGTGGTGGTGATCACTCCGGATTCGGTGGTGATCACCGACTTCACTGGGAACGCGGTGCCGGGTAAGCGCTTTCACGTCGACTGGGACGCCGCCGAAGCGGAAAAGGGCGGCTTCCCCTGGTTCATGGCCAAAGAGATCAACGACCAGCCGCAGGCGGTCGCCGACACCCTGCTCGGCCGGACCGACGCGGCTGGCCACCTGACCCTCGACGAGCTGCGGATCGACGAGTCCGTGCTCCGGGAGGTCGACAAGATCGTGGTGGTGGCCTGCGGGACGGCGTCCTACGCGGGATTGGTCGCCAAGTACGCGATCGAGCACTGGTGCCGTATCCCCTGCGAGGTGGAGCTGTCGCACGAGTTTCGCTATCGGGACCCGGTGGTGAACGGCCGCACGCTGGTGCTGGCGATCTCGCAATCCGGAGAGACCATGGACACGATCATGGCCATCCGCCACGCCCGTGAGCAGGGCGCGCGGGTGCTGGCCATCTGCAACACCAACGGCTCGACCATCCCTCGCGAATCCGACGCGGTGATCTACACCCATGCTGGCCCGGAGATCGCGGTCGCCTCGACCAAGGGCTTCCTGTCGCAGATCACCGCCTGCTACCTGGTCGGGCTGTACCTGGCCCGGCTGCGGGGCAACAAGACCCCAGACGAGATTCGCGCGATCATGGGCCAGCTGCAGGCCATGCCGGACAAGATCCAGAAAGTGCTGGACGGGCTCGAGCAGGTCCGGACCATGGCTCGCTGGATGGCCGACACCCGCTCCGTGCTGTTCCTGGGCCGGCACGTCGGGTACCCGATCGCTCTGGAAGGGGCCCTGAAGCTCAAGGAGCTGGCCTACATCCATGCCGAGGGATTCGCGGCCGGGGAGCTGAAGCACGGGCCGATCGCTTTGATCGAGGCCGGGCAGCCGGTGTTCGTGATCGTGCCCTCGCCCCGGGGGCGGGATTCGCTGCACGCCAAGGTTGTCTCCAACATCCAGGAGATCAACGCCCGCGGGGCGCGCACCATCGTGATCGCCGAGGACGGCGACGACGATGTGGTTCCCTATGCCACCGAGGTGATCCGGGTGCCGCAGACCCCGGCGCTGCTGGCGCCGCTGGTCACCGTGGTGCCACTGCAGGTGTTCGCCTGCGAGCTGGCCACCGCCAAAGGGCTAGACGTCGACCAGCCGCGCAACCTGGCCAAGTCGGTCACGGTCGAGTAGAACGCTGCGGTACCTGACGCCGAGCGGATCCAGCGCCGCGCGCACCCGCACGCCCTCTACCAGCGCTGATCATGCAAGTTCTTGCAGGATCAGGGTTCTGGGAGGGCTTCCGCGTTCAAGTTTGGACATGATCAGCGTCGAGACGCCGCTGGGCGCATGGCCAGCACCGGGGCGCCGCTGGAGTGCTACGTCGAGACGCCCCTGGTATCACAAGGTGTGACCAGTGACGACGTCTCCCTCGCCAGCCGATGCCCGAAGCGAATGCACTACGGGCCCTGCGGCGGCGTCCGCGAGGATCTCAGCTGCGAAATGGCGCCAGTGCCGTGTCCTTTCGCCCAGCTGATCGTGGCGGTGCCCTGGGCCGGGCCGGAACGTCTGGCTCCGCCACTGCGGGACCGGGCCACGCCCGACCGGCCCGTCGTCCTCACCGACTTCAGCGTCACCCCCTTCGACCGTGGCAGTGTGGCCGCGGTGGCTGCGGCGCTGGACGGCTCCTGCGACGGCCTGCTGGTCGGCGAGCACCACGACCGGCCGGACTTTCCGCCCACCCTGATGGCTGCGCTGATCCGGGACGCAGGCGGCGCGGGCTGGATCACCCTGACCTGCCGGGACCGCAACCGGGTTGTGCTCGAGCAGGAGCTGGCTGGGCTGATGGAGGCCGGCGCGGCAGGCGTGCTGTGCGTCACCGGGGACGGCCGGGCCCAGGGCGTCCGGCCCGGCATCACCCAGGTCTTCGACATCGACGGCACTCAGCTGGCCGGCCTGGCCGCGGCCACGGGGCTGCCCGTCGCGGTCGCCGAATCACCCGACGCAGCGCCCCGGGCACTGCGGCCCGGGCGGGTACGGGAGAAGCAGCGGGCCGGGGCTCAGCTC
>CALMAR010000380.1:39116-44071 GCA_937859855.1 uncultured Kineosporia sp. | reverse complement strand
GTGCAGCCACCTCCAGCCAATCCCGGTCCGCGTCCGGGTGGCGCCAGCTCGGTGCCACCGGTGCAGAGTGGCCCACTGACGTGGGTCGCCGAGGTGTGGGTGGATCCGGACTGGTTCGCCACTCAGGAGAGTGAGGAGGCCTGCCCATCCGCTGGGATGCCGATGATCATCCCGCTGTGGGACAGCAGCCTGTTGATCGGGCGCAAGTCCGTCAGCCGCAACATCCATCCGCAGATCGACTGTGGCTCTGACCACGGGGTGTCGCGCCGGCACGCCCAGCTCAGCACCGACGGGCAGCGCTGGTGGGTGGAGGATCTGCAATCGTCGAACGGCACTTTCACCGGCGTCGCCGGAGCACCTCTGCCCACCCTGCCGATACCCAGCGGCCAGCGCACCGAGTTCGCGCCCGGCGATCGGATCTATGTCGGCGCCTGGACCAGGATCGTGGTCCGCAAAGCCACCGCCGACGAAGCCTGAGCCTGCCCGGCCCGCGCCCCTTGTTTACCTCCTTCGCCATGATCGGCGCCTCCGCCCGAAGATGTGTCAGCCCGGGCACCGATGCGCGGGCGGAGCTGGCGATCACCGCAGGAGCGGCGGGCAATTGCTGATCCGGCGGCCGGACGCATCTCGCCGATCATCCTTAATCACAATCTAAGGTGCGGAAAACCTCTACCTAGGACAAAGACAAGCATCTGTAGGAGAGATTCGACGACGGGAGCGGGCAGGACGTCCGGGACATCGTGGACAGCTGGGAGCGGACCTTCACTGTGAGTTCCAGTGCTGGCGGCTTCTCCGCAAGGCAAGCAGCCCGGCCGGCGAGCTCGTCGCCTGGCCGAACAACAGGCCGGTCAACCGGTGGAACAACGAGCCGAAGCACCTGAGGTGCTGAACAACCGCCGAGCCCGCGGGAACGCACGCCAGGCTCATGAGGACGGACTCCTGATCGCCGATCGGGTGCGCGTTCCGGCGGAGACCGCCCGGGCCGGTGGCCGGCATCGTCCGCTTCCCGCTCCGTCCTGGGAAGACACTCATCAGCCCGCCAGCCGGGCCGAGGCCCGGGCGCGCCGAGCCGTCCCCGGGTCCGCCGCGGACCTGGTCCGGAGTAACGAACTGCGGTGGTCTTCCGAACCAGCTCGGCCGTCGCCCCATCCGCCGCAGCAGTGGCTCCCCGAGCCGGCTGAGGCGTCGCCGGCCGTCCCGGTCCAGCCGGTCGCTCTCGCCGCCCCAGCCATCACGCACGCCTTCGATGGGCCGCCCCAACGGACGCATGGACGGCGCGCTGCCCGGCCTGAAGCCGTCCCTTTGCCAACCGATCCACCGATGGAGATCCGCCGGGAGCCTGAGATCCGCCGGGAGCCTGAGGTCCGCCAGGAGCCTGAGCTCCGCCCGCGGACCGGGCGCCGGGCGAGCGTGTCCACGCCAGGACAGCAACCCGTTCGCCGCCGGAGCACCGGGCGCCGGATCGCCAGCCGCGCCTGGGGTGGTGCGCTGATGATCGCCCTAGTGTTGGCGGTGCCCAGCGCATCGGTGCTGAACCCGCCCAGCCTCAAGATCTCCGAGGACAACCTTGGCACCTTCGAGGGTCAGCCGTTCCCGATGGACCAACTGCTGCCCACCGACCCGGCTACCCCGCAGCTCAGCGACCCCGCCACCAGCCAGCCATCGCCCAGCCGATCCACCAAGGCTGGCCGGGCCAAGGCGAAGATCACTGCATCTCGGTCCCGGGCCACCGGGGCACTGCCTGGGCCAGTGGCCTGTACATGAACGGCAGCAGCCCGGCCAATGCGGCCGCCTTCGGTAGCTGGCGTGGGCGCCCGGTCGACGTAGTGGTGGACTGGCCGCAGCGGCAGACCTGGAGCGACATCGAGAACCCCAGCTGGCTACTGGATGCGTGGAAGAACACCCCTTACACCAAGTCGTTCGGGGTGGCGCCGATCCCAGAGGACGGCAGCAGCTCGCTGGCCGCCTGCGCGGCCGGGAAGAACAACAGCCACTGGCGCAGCTTCGCCCAGCACATGAAGAGCAGCGGCTACTCCAACCAGATCGTGATCCGGCTGGGCTGGGAGTTCAACGGTGACTGGTATATCTGGAAAGCCGCTGATCCCGCGGCGTTCGCCGGATGCTGGCGGCAGATCGTGAGCACGGTCAGCGCCATCGCGCCGGACCTCCGCTTCGACTGGAACGTGAACGCTGGTCCCGGTTCGAGCGTCAGGGACGCCGCCGCGGCCTACCCGGGCGACGACTACGTCGACATCGTCGGGATCGATGCCTACGACCAGTACCCGGGAGTGACGTCGGAAGCCGACTGGCAGGTGCACTACTCCGGATCGTATGGGCTGAAGCACTGGGCCGACTTCGCCCGGGCCCACCACAAGCCGTTCAGCGTGCCCGAATGGGGTGTCTACCCGGCCCGGGGGAGCGACAGCGGGGGCGACAATCCGCTCTACATCTCCAAGATGCTGAGCTTCTTCAAGGCCAATGCGTCGTCCCTGGCCTACGAGGCCTACTTCAACTGTGCCGAAAGCTACGTCAAGTCATCACTTTTCGGTCCGGTCCAGAACCCGAGAGCCGCCGCGGCGTACAAGGAGTTCATGACCGGCTGATCTGCGCCCGGCGCGCGATCCGATAGTTTGACGTCAAGTCAAGCTCAGAGGGAGAACGCGTGGTGGCCAAGATCAAGGTAGCCGGTCCAGTGGTCGAGCTCGATGGCGACGAGATGACCCGGATCATCTGGCAGTCCATCAAGGATCGGCTGATCCACCCGTATCTCGACATCGACCTGCAGTACTACGACCTGGGCATCGAGAACCGCGACGCCACCGGCGATCAGGTCACCGTCGATGCCGCCACCGCGATCAAAGCGGCCGGGGTGGGGGTGAAATGCGCCACCATCACGCCCGACGAGGCAAGGGTTCAGGAGTTCGGCCTCAAGCAGATGTGGGTCTCGCCCAACGGCACGATCAGGAACATCCTCGGCGGCGTGGTCTTCCGCGAGCCGATCATCATCAGCAACATCCCGCGACTGGTGCCGGGCTGGACCAAGCCGATCATCATCGGCCGCCATGCCCACGGCGATCAATATCGCGCCACCAACTTCAAGGTACCCGGAGCTGGCCAGCTGACCATCAGCTTCACCCCGGCCGACGGCGGCGAACCAATGGAGTTCGTGGTCACCGACTACCCGGAGGGGGGCGGAGTGGCGATGGGCATGTACAACTACAACGCCTCGATCGCCGACTTCGCCCGGGCCTCGTTCTCCTACGGCCTGCAGCGCGGCTATCCGGTCTACCTGTCCACCAAGAACACGATCCTCAAGGCTTACGACGGCCAGTTCAAGGACATCTTCGCGGAGATCTTCGAGACCGAGTTCAAGGCCGACTTCGAGGCCCGGGGCCTGACCTACGAGCACCGGCTGATCGACGACATGGTCGCGGCCGCGCTGAAGTGGGAGGGCGGCTACGTCTGGGCCTGCAAGAACTACGACGGGGATGTGCAGTCCGACACGGTGGCCCAGGGATTCGGCTCGCTCGGGTTGATGACCAGCGTGCTGATGACGCCGGACGGCCGGACGGTCGAGGCCGAGGCCGCTCACGGCACCGTCACCCGGCACTACCGCCAGCACCAGCAGGGCAAACCGACGTCCACCAACCCGATCGCGTCGATCTTCGCCTGGACTGGCGGGCTGAAGCACCGGGGCAAGCTGGACGGTACTCCGGAGATCATCGATTTTGCCGAAACGCTGGAACGGGTCTGCGTGCAGACCGTGGAGAGCGGCAGGATGACCAAGGACCTGGCCATTCTGGCCGGGCCGGACCAGGCCTTCCTCAGCACTGAGGAGTTTCTCTCCACCCTGGACGAGAATCTGGCCAAAGCGATTGCTAACTGAGGAGTTTCGATGAGCAAGGCGCCTGTTCAGGTCACCGTCACCGGAGCCGCCGGGCAGATCGGCTACGCCCTGCTCTTCCGGATCGGGTCGGGCGCGATGCTGGGCCCCGACACGCCGGTGGCGCTGCGGCTGCTGGAGGTCCCGCAGGCGGTCAAGGCGGCCGAAGGCACCGCGATGGAGCTCACTGACTGCGCTTTCCCGCTGGTCGCGTCGATCGACATCTACGACGACCCGGCGGCGGCCTTCTCCGGCGCCAGCGTGGCCATGCTGGTCGGCGCCCGGCCACGGACCAAAGGAATGGAGCGAGGTGACCTGCTCGAGGCCAACGGCGGCATCTTCGGGCCGCAGGGTCAGGCGATCAATGCGGGCGCGGCCAGCGACATCCGGGTGCTGGTGGTGGGCAATCCGGCCAACACCAACGCGCTGATCGCCATGTCGTCGGCGCCGGACGTGCCGAAGGAGCGCTTCACGGCGATGACCCGGCTGGATCACAACCGGGCCCTGGGGCAGCTCGCGCTGAAGACCGGAGCGCCGGTGAGCGAGATCAGGCGGGTAACGATCTGGGGCAACCACTCGGCCAGCCAGTACCCGGACATCTTCCACGCCGAGGTGGCCGGTCAGCCCGCCACGGACATGATCGGCGATCAGGCGTGGATCGAGAACGACTTCATCCCGGCCGTGGCCAAGCGCGGAGCAGCGATCATCGAAGCCCGCGGCGCCTCGTCCGCGGCCTCCGCGGCGTCCGCGGCGATCGCCCATGTGCACGACTGGGTGCTGGGAACCCCAGAGGGTGACTGGTCCTCGGCCGCTATCCCCTCGGACGGTTCGTACGGTGTGGCGCCGGGAGTGATCTCGTCGTTCCCGGTGACGTCGAACGGCGGAAGCTGGGAGATCGTTCAGGGCTTGGACATCTCCGATTTCTCCCGGGCCCGGATCGACGCCTCGGTCGCTGAACTGCAGGACGAGCGGGACGCCGTGGAGAAGCTCGGCTTGATCTAGATCAGTCGTTTTTACCCGGCAGTGCTTCGGCCCCGCCCCCCCCGGGGGAAGGGGTGCGTGGCGCCCCGCC
>CALMAR010000380.1:0-39106 GCA_937859855.1 uncultured Kineosporia sp. | reverse complement strand
GCACCGTGCGGTCAACCGCACAGTGCCGGGCCGAATTCGCGTTCAGGCGAAGCCTGAGCTGGGCCGGACGGCCTGGCTCACGACTCCAAAGATGCGTCCAAGGTGATCTCCACGCCGGTCAGCGCCTTGCTGACCGGGCACGAAGCCTTGGCGGCCTCAGCCGCCTTGACGAAAGCCGCCTCGTCCAGGCCATCCACTTCCCCGACGACCGTGACCTTGATGCCGGTCAAGCGGAAGCCACCATCCGGATCCGGTCCGAGAGAGACGTCCTCAGTGATCTCCAGGCTCTGCGGTGAGCCACCGGCTTCCGCGATCAGGGCCGACAGTTGCATGGCGTAGCAGGAGGAGTGCGCGGCCGCGATCAGTTCTTCCGGGCTGGTCGTCCCGCCAGCCTCGTCGGCGGCCCGCTTGGGAAAGGAGACGTCGAAGGTGCCCACCTTGGAACTGGAGAGCTCCACCTGACCGGAGCCGTCCTGGAGACCTCCGGTCCAGGCGGTGCGGGCTGTACGCGTTGGCATGATGCTCCTTGCGATAGCTCGGATAGACAGGATCTTTCGATCCGAATCACCGTATGCCCGCAACCCCCGCTTCGCTCGTCGTGGTACTGGAGCGGGGACGGGGCAGTGTCAGGCTCTCCGGTTCATCCGGGTCCGGCAGAACCAGCACGGATGGGCCTAGTTCCGGCGCTGGCAACGGCACGGGCGGCATCGACATCAGCCCAGCGCTCAATGCGGCCGCGCCGGTGGCCAGATGGAAGAAGTTCTCCGGATCGGCGATGGCGAAGCCACCGGCCGTGCGGTCGAGGACGCCCAGGAATCCGAGCACGGCGACCAGGCCCAGAGCGTTGCCCAAGCCGGTCAGAGCCAGTCCGGTGGCCCGATCGGATCCGGCCAGTGCGGCCATCACGACCAGGGCGGCGACGCTGTGAATGAGGTTCTGCGCCGGATCGATCGATAAACCGAGCAGTTGCCCCGACCCCGACCAGCCGGTGGTGACCCAGCCGCAGACCGCGACAGCCAGGTACCAGACACCGAACAGCGCCCCGAAAGTCCGAAGCCATCCCGAAATGCGTAGAGCGACGAAGACATTACTCACAGTCAGATAGTAGGCCGTCGAGGACGATATCTGGGCTACTTGCTAGGCTTGATATGCCGCGACTGGCGTTCGGGTGGGCAACCACCGGGAAGCGGCAGCGTCGTCGTCCTCGGGTCGTTCGCCTGGGCCCCGGGGCAAGGAATCGCACCCTGACGACCACGCCCCGCAGGAGACTCTCATGACCCAGACCTCCACCCGGCCAGCATCGATCACTGATCAGTCGCTGGCCGAGGCCGATCCCGAGCTGGCTGCCGTTCTGAGCGGCGAACTAGGCCGCCAGCGGCACACCCTGGAAATGATCGCGAGCGAGAACTTCGCTCCCCGCGCCGTGCTCGAGGCGCAGGGCTCGGTGCTGACCAACAAGTACGCCGAGGGCTATCCCGGCAAGCGGTACTACGGCGGCTGCGAATTCGTCGACCAGGCCGAGGACTTGGCCCGGGATCGGGTCAAGGCCCTGTTCGATGCGCAGTACGCCAACGTCCAGCCGCATTCCGGCGCCCAGGCCAACGCCTCGGCGATGCACGCGCTGATCCGCCCGGGAGACGGGATCCTCGGCCTGGAGCTGGCTCACGGCGGGCACCTGACCCATGGCATGAAGATCAACTTCAGTGGCCGGTTGTACGAGGTCGCCGCCTACGGCGTGGATCCGCAGACGTTCCGGATCGACATGGATGTGGTCCGGCAGAAGGCGCTCGAACATCGACCCAAAATGATCATCGCCGGCTGGTCGGCCTATCCCCGGCAGCTGGACTTCGAGGCGTTCCGCTCGATCGCTGACGAGACTGGCGCCTACCTGATGGTCGACATGGCCCACTTCGCCGGTCTGGTCGCGGCCGGCCTGCACCCCAACCCGGTGCCGTTGGCCGATGTGGTGACCTCGACGACGCACAAGACCCTGGCTGGGCCACGCGGCGGGGTGATCCTGGCGCGGGACGACGAGAACGCCAAGAAGTTCCAGTCTGCGGTGTTCCCGGGCCAGCAGGGCGGCCCGCTCATGCACGTGATCGCGGCCAAGGCGGTGGCGTTCAAGATCGCAGCAGGTGCGGAGTTCAAGGACCGGCAGCAGCGCACGGTGGACGGCGCCCAGATCCTGGCCGAGCGGCTGCTGGCGGCGGATGCCCGCCGGGCCGGTGTCTCAGTGCTCACCGGCGGCACGGATGTGCACCTGATCCTGGTCGACCTGCGGGAGTCGTCGCTCGATGGCAAGCAGGCCGAGGACCGGTTGCACGACGTCGGCATCACGGTCAACCGCAATGCGGTGCCGTTCGACCCACGGCCGCCGATGGTGACCTCGGGTCTGCGGATCGGTACCCCCGCCTTGGCCACCCGGGGCTTCGGGCCTGCGGAGTTCGCCGAGGTGGCCGACATCCTCGCCGCCGCGCTGCAGCCCAGTTGCGATGTGGATGGGCTGCGAGCCCGGGTCACCAAGCTGACCGAGGCGTTTCCGCTCTACCCGGGCTTGGAGAGCTGAGCCCAGCCGCGGCTGCGCAGGACTCGGGGCCGTTGGCAGGACCAGCCAGCTGCCGCTGCTACTCAAGGCCATTCAGCTCGAGCCAGGCGTCCCGCAACGTGAGATTGGCGGGCCGGGCGAAGGGCCGGCCAAGCCGGTAGTCATCCGGAAGCTGCGTCAAGGACATCGCCACCGGCCGGGAACCATCCAGGTGGACCAGCAGCCAGTCGCCTCGAGACAGCACCAGGCCCAGCGGCCGCAGGACGGGCCCAAAGTCGTTGCGAAGTTCTAGCCGCAGCTGGGCCGCCCGGCTGGCCAGTCGGATCAGGCGCGGATCGAGCGAATCGCCCGGCGAGGGCGATGGATCCAAGATGAACCAGTCATCGATCGCAGTGGCCGGTGCCACCAGGGGCGGCGGCAGCGCCGCCAGCATCGACCGCGGGGCCGCCCGGGCCGCGGCACCCAGGCCCAGCACTGCGGCAAGCTCGGGCTGACCGGCCAGCAGCAGACCGGCCGCGGTCTCCCCGGTGATCTCCGAGATCGCGGCCCCGAAGCCGCCGAGCAGCCGGATCCCGCCACCTGATCCTTTCACCGCGTAGATGGGAACGCCGGCCGCACTGAGGGTTTCGACGTCCCGGAGGATGGTTCGCGGTGATACCTCGAGCTCTTGGGCCAGTTCGGAGGCGGTGAGCTGGCCCCGCTGCCGCAGCGCGATCAGCATGCTGATCACCCGGCTCGCGCGCACGATCCCGAATCGTAGATCGAACCTGACAGCAGATGTCAGGTTCGATCTGACAAGCTGCCTGGAAGTCGCGCGCCGACGAAAGGACCAGATCAATGGCCGAACCTGGAACCCCCGAGAATCCCTGGCAGCTGAAGACGCCGCCGCTGACCTCGGACTACACCGCTTACCTAGACACATCCCGGGGGCAACCGGTGATCGTGGTGACCGTCGGCAGGACCACGCTGCACTACCAGCAGCGAGCGATCGATGACCTGCACCAGATGCTGAAAAGCCGCGGCGACTGGATCGAACTCGGCTCGGCCGACGAGCAGAAGCCGGCCAAGGATGACACGGTCGAGGCGTGGGGGCGATCCAGTGACAACCCGGCCGGGGGCTGGTACGGGCTGAAGCAGGGACTGCGCGGCCGATTCGGCATGTACATCCCGCCGATCCTGGAACGGCTCGGCCTGGCTGAACTCGAGCACAACCCCCGCAACAACCGGATGCGCGCGATCTGATCGAAGCGGCGTACGTTGATCTCATGAGTGTTGAAGTGCGCACGGTGCTGAACGGTCAACTCGAGCATCTGAGGTTCGAGCGCACCGCCAAGCGGATCCGGGCCATGATCGACGACCAGGTGCTGGTCGATACCACCAGCGCCGTGCTGCTGTGGGAACCGCGGCGGGTGGTCCCGGCCTACGCTGTGCCAGCTGGCGAGATCGGAGCCGAACTGACGCGGTCCACGCCCCTTCCGGTGCAGCCCGGAACGGATGCCATCCAGGGTGTGGCCGTGCCCGACGTCTCCGGTCGAGAGGTGCTCGACCCGTCCATCCCCTTCGACGTGCACACCGCCGAGGGCGAGCCAGTCGATCTCACCACTCCCGGGCCTGACCCGAAGACATTGCCGGGAACCGGTTTCCGCTTGCACGACCGCGACCTGGACGGTTACGTCGTCCTCGACTTCAACGCCTTCACCTGGTTCGAGGAGGAGGAACTCAACGTTGCGCATCCCAAGGACCCGTTCCACCGGATCGACGTCCTTCACAGTTCGAGACATCTGCGGCTGGAACTGAACGGCGAGCTGGTGGCTGAATCCTTCCATCCGCTGACCCTTTTCGAGACCAACCTGCCGGTGCGCTTCTATCTGCCGGTCGATGACATCCAGGCCGAGCTGGTTGCGTCGCCGACCCACACTTCCTGCGCCTACAAAGGGCGGGCCTCGTACTGGAACGTGGTCATCGGGGGCAAGACCGTTACCGACCTGGCCTGGGGGTATCCAGAGCCGCTGCCGGACGCCGAGCGGGTGCTGAACCACGTCGCCTTCTTCAACGAGCGGCTGGACGTCACTGTGGACGGCGTCGCCCAGCAACGTCCGGTGACGCCCTGGTCCCGTGACGAATAGCTGGTGGCCGCCGCTAGCCGGCTGCGGCGCGGAACACCTCGGCCGGTTCCGGTCCAGCGGCCGACAACTCCAGCTGACCGGCCTGCGCTGTGGCGAAAGCCGATGCTCCCGGCGGTAGTTCGACCGCCGACGAACCGCAGGTCACCCGAGCTAGACCGGCCGTGCAGAGCAGGATCTGAGGTCCGGAGATGGTTTCACTGGCCATCACGGCGTCCCCGGCGGCAATCCGGATCCGGGACAGCTGGAACTCCTCGACCGGCACCCGCCAGTTGGTCTCGGCCGGGCCCAGCTGGCTGATCGCGGCCTCCGGAGCAGCCAGCGGGCGAGTGTCGGCCACCGTGAGCAACTCATCGACCTCTACCGCCTTGCTGGTCAACCCGGCCCGCAGGACATTGTCCGACGCCGCCATGATCTCCAGGCCCAGCCCGCACAGGTAGCAGTGCGGCACGCCTGGCGGCACGAAGAATGAGTCGCCCGGGGCCAGCTTGACCAGGTCCAGCAGGGCCGGTGCCAGCACCATCGGATCGGCCGGGTACAGGCCGACCAGACGTCCCATCCAGCCGAAAACATCTGGATAGCCGGTGTTCCCGTTCGTCTCCAGACGGATCAGGGCCGAGGCGACGTCGGCCACCAGAGACATCCGCTGATCCGGCGGCCAGCGCAACAGGGTGGCGAACGCGCGCCGCAGCCGGGCGGTGTCGTCGCTGTCGTCGTCCTTGCCCAAGCTGGCCTGCAGGTCGGCCAGCCGCTCACAACCGAGTCGTTCCAGCAGGGACAGGACCTGCGCCACTGGCCGGAATCCGAGCAGCGCTTCGGTCGGAGCCAGGGCGTACAGCATCTCGGGCTTGTGCCAGCGATCGGCATAGAGCCCATCGCCGTCCGCGCGGTACCGCTCCGCGGCCCGGGCGGCGTCCGGATGCACCTGCAACGACAGCGGCTTGGCGATCGCCAGGATCTTCATCAGGTACGGCAGCCGGGCTCCGAATCGAGCCAGACCGCTTGCTCCGAGCACTGTTTCAGGATCCTCAGCGATCGCGTCCGGAAGCGGCAGGACGCCGCCAGTGGCGGCCGCGGCCGGCATCACCAGGCTGGACGGCGCGCCCGGATGGGCTCCCATCCACAGCTCGGCCTCCGGGTCGCCGCTGGGAATCCGGTTCTGCAGCTGGGCCAGCGCGGAGGTGGATCCCCAGTCGTAGTCACGAATGGGATTGCGCATCGGGGACAGCGGCGGAACCTTCATCCGGCGGAGCGTACCCCGCCGGAGAGAACCGGCGGTGAAGCTTCAGGCGGCGGGTTCGGACACGCTGGCCAGGTGCAGCAGATCATCCGACACTCGAGCCGCACGCGTCGCGGGCAGATCATGCCCGGCGCCGGTGTACCAGCTGATCCGGTGGCGGGGCAGCCCGGCCGAAGCCTCGGCCACCCCGGTGCGCGTCACTGAAGCGGTGCCGAGCGGGTCGGGCTCGCCATCGGCCGGCACCGCCGGAGCCAGCAGCACCGGCACCCGGATCAGCGGATACCAGGCGCGGGGCTCGCCATGGAAGATCGAGGTGCGGATCGCGCGCACCTTGGCCATTTCGTCCGGCGCACGCCGCTGCGCCGGTGGCTGATCCGGGACTGGCCCCTGCTCCGGGACGTCCTGTGGCTCGGCGGCGCTGAGGTACTCGGTCACGCTGGCGTACTGCCAGGCGGGACGCAGCCAGCCGCCGTCGAAGCAGGCCAGACCGGTGATCCCGTCCCGGCGGGCGGCCATCGACATGGCCACATTCGCACCCCAGCCGTGCCCAGCCAGGATCGGGGAGCGCCCACCGGCGTAGCCGAGGAGGTCGACCAGGGTGGCCAGGTCGTCCGCGCAGGTGTCGGTGTCGTAGCCGCCGGGAGTCGACTCCGAGTTGCCCTGCCCGCGCAGGTCCACCGCGGCCACCTCGTGACCGGCGGCGGCCAGCCGGGGCGCCACATCGGTCCAATCGCGGGAATCCCGGCCCAGATCGGCGATCAGCACGATCGGCCGCAGCGGGCCGGGGGCCCGGCGAACAGCCAGTTTTGGCCCATCGATCAGCGTGATCGGCTCGCTGGGGAACTCCCTCGGCGATTCCGGCGCGCTCTGGGGCTGGGGGCTCACCGTTCCAACCTACGGCCTGGGCGGCCTCCCTGCCGACCCGTCGATGGGCCATTCGATGCTCTCCGGGGGCTCCCGGATTCAATTCGACCAGCGGGCCAGACCTGCCAGAATGACGCTCATGCCACCCACGGGATCGAGTGAACGGCCCCGCCTGCTCTCCGGAATGCAGCCGACGGCTGACTCCCTGCACCTCGGCAACTACCTCGGGGCCCTGGCTCAGTGGGTCAAGCTCCAGGAGTCCCATGCCGCGTTCTACTGCGTGGTCGATCTGCATGCGATCACCGTTGCCTACGATCCGCAGCTGTTGCGCGAGCGCACCCGGCTGACTGTGGCCCAGTACCTGGCCGCCGGGATCGA
The DNA here is from genome assembly GCA_937859855.1 of uncultured Kineosporia sp. Next base: position 31,956 of record CALMAR010000380.1, on the reverse strand, counting down.
TCCGGCTCGGGCCACGCTGTTCGTGCAGAGCCACGTGCCCGAGCACGCCCAGCTGAGCTGGGTGCTGCAGTGCATCACCGGCTATGGCGAAGCCAGCCGGATGACCCAGTTCAAGGACAAGTCGGCGCGCGAGGGCACCGACCACACCACGGTCGGGCTGTTCACCTACCCGATCCTGCAGGCGGCCGACATCCTGCTCTACGACGCCCAGCGGGTACCGGTCGGAGAGGATCAGCGCCAGCACATAGAGCTGACCCGAGACCTGGCCCAGCGGTTCAACTCCCGCTATGGCGAGACCTTCGTGATCCCCGAGCCCTACATCGTCCAGGCCACGGCCAAGATCTACGACCTCCAGCACCCCGACATGAAGATGGGCAAGAGCACCGGCGGGGCCGGCTGTCTCTGGCTGCTGGAGGATCCGAAGGTGTCGGCCAAGAAGATCCGCTCGGCGGTGACCGACACCGGGCGCGACATCGTCTTCAATCCGGTCGAGAAGCCCGGCGTCTCCAATCTGCTCACGATCCTGTCGGCGCTGAGCGGAGAAGGCATTCCCTCGCTGGAGGAACGCTTTGCCGGGTCCGGATATGGAGATCTGAAGAAGGAAGTGGCCGAGTCCTATCTGGGCTTCGCGGAGCCGTTCGCCGCCCGGGTGGCTGCCCTGCTGGCCAGCCCGGGCGAATTGGACGACATCCTGGCCCAGGGCGCGGCGGTGGCCCGGGCCCAGGCCGGGCCACTACTGGCGCGGGTATACGACAAGGTGGGTTTTCTGCCCCCGCAGCTGAGCAGAACAGCCAGCGCGAGCGGGCTTTCGTAATGGAGTGGCCGGGCTCGGCCCAGGCTGAGATGCCGACCATGAGCATGGCGGTGCGCCCGGCCGCCGCCGATGGCCTGGTCACCATCGGGGTACTGATCGACGTCCCGGCCCCCTACGGCTCGCATCTACAGGCCTGGCGCAAGGGCTTCGGTGATCTGGAGGCCGACCAGATCCCGGCTCACATCACCCTGCTGCCGCCGACCGAGGTGGCCGTGGAGTTCGGCGGCGAGATCCTTGACCACCTCGAGCAGGTCGCCAAGGACACCGCTCCGTTCGAGATCCGGCTGCGGGGCACCGACTCGTTCCGCCCGGTCTCGCCGGTGGTCTTCGTGGTGCTGAAAGAGGGCGCGGCAGGCTGCGACGCGCTGCAGCGGGCGATCCGGACCGGGCCGCTGGCCCGCGACCTGCCCTTCCCCTTCCATCCGCACGTCACCGTGGCGCACCGTCTGGACGAAGCCAGCCTCGACCGGGCCCAGGCCACCCTGCTGGATTATCAGGCCGACTTCATCATCAATAGCGTGTGCCTGTACGAGCATGGCCGCGACGGTGCCTGGCGGCTGCGGCACCGATTCGAGTTTGGACGCTGAATGGCCAGGATCAAGGCCCTGCTGGATCGGCTGAAGGCTTCGTTGCCCTACCGGGCCTATCAGCGCTACAACAAGCTGCGAGGCGGCGTGATCTCCAGCGGCATCGCTTACAGCGGATTCTTCTCGCTGTTTCCGGCCTTGGCGGTCGGATTCACGGCCTTCGGCTGGATCGTGGGCGATGATCCCGATCTTCAGCAGAAGGTGATCAAGGCGGTCAACGACGCCGTAGGCACTCCAGTGATCAAGACGTCGCCGGCGTCGGGTGGCATCGTCGACATCAGCACCCTCACCAGCGGCAACACCCTGACCATCACTGGCATCGTCGGTCTGGCCGGCCTCTTGCTCACCGGACTGGGCTGGATGGACTCAGTCCGCGAAGGCATCCGGGCGATGTTCGGCCAGCCCAGGTTTCAGGGCAACTTTCTGGCCACCAAAGCCAAGGACCTGTTCACCCTGGCCACGGTCGGAGTGCTGCTGCTGGCCTCGGTGATCGGCGGATTCGTGGTCAACTCGGCGGCCGGAACCATTCTGGGCTGGATCGGGCTGAGTGGCTCATGGCCCAGCCGCCTTCTGCTCAGCGTGATCAGCACTCTGTTGCTGCTGGTGGTCGACGTGCTGATGTTCATGGTGCTGTTCAACATCCTCTCCGGGGTCAAGGTGCCCCGGAAGGACCTCTGGGACGCCGCGGTGTTCGCTGGGATCGGGTTCGGCCTGCTCAAGACCTTCGCGGGGGTGTTGCTGAACGGCGCGTCCCACAACAAGTTCCTGGCCACCGCCGGCGTCGTGCTGGTTCTGCTGGTCTGGTTGAACTTCGTCTCCGAGCTGCTGCTCGTGGCCGCCTCCTGGGGTGCGACCGTCGCCCTGGACCGGGGCCACATGGCTGAAGGCGCGAGGGTCGGCGACACGGCGGTGCTGGATGACCCGGAGCAGGTCCAGGCCTCCCGTGCGGGTGCCGTGCTGGCCGGTTCGCAAGCCGCGATCTCTGCCCGGCCGAGCGTGAGTACCCGTGCGGGGGATCGGGTTTCAGTTGCCGCGGGAGCGGTGCTCGGGGCCGCCGCGATCCTGGCGGTCCGGACCACGGCCTCGGCGGTGAAGGGGCTGGCGCACGCCGGCCGGCGCGACGACGACTAAGAACCTGGGCGCCCGGCGCAGGACCACCAGACCGGCCCCGGCCGCGACCACTCCACCCGCCCCGAGCAGGACCAGCAGCAGAACGCGATAGAGCTGCGCCGGATCCGGCCTCACCGTCAGCGCTGCCCCGCGCAGCTGCGCCGACGCCGCCGCTCCGCCGCGGTTGGGGGCCGCGCCGTCCGCCTGGGCCTGATCAGCTTGGGCGCTCAGCGCGCGAGCCTGATCGGGGGTGATCAGGGTACCGACCGGCCGGGCTTGGCCACCGTGGGCGAAGGCCCACTCGAGCAGGTCATTGGTGGCGTGCCAGGTGCTGCCCTCGGTCCGGAGCACGACGGCCAGATAGGAATGACCGTGGCGGGTGGCACTGCCGACGAACGCTCCTCGTGCGGCCACGGTGTAGCCGTTCTTCACCCCGGTCGCTCCCGGGGTGTTGTAGATCAGCTTGTTGTGGGTCTGGATCGAGAAGTGCTTGCGGGCGGGCCCCAAGTCCTTCCCGGCGGCGGGAAAGTTGAACTGCCGGGTGGTCATGATCGCGGCGACCTGCCGATCCTTCAGCGCGGCCGACCCGGCCAGGGCCAGGTCGTAGGCACTGCTGGTCTGACCGGCGGCGTCCAGTCCGCTGGTGGTTCGCACGACCGTGTCGAACGCGCCCAGCGAGGTCGCCTCGTCCTGCATCAGCCCGATCGCGGCCGGCTGGCCACCGGTCAGTTCGCCGAGCGCGACGGCGCAATCGTTGCCACTGCTCATGATCAGCCCGTGCAGTAGCTGGTCCACCGTGTAGCGCGACCCAGCCACCAGGCCGACCCGGGTGCCGTCCACCATCTCGGTGGCGGTGCTGGCGGTGTACACCGTGCGCGGGTTGAGCCGGGGAGCCAGTGCCAGCGCCGTGAAGATCTTCATCGTGGACGCCGGGGCCAGCCGGGCATGCACCTGCTGGGCGGCCAGGATCTGACGGCTGCCGAGATCGGCCACCAGCCAGCCGGCCGCCTTAGGTGCCGGCGGGGGCGGTGTCCCGGGGGCCAGATCGCTGAGCACACCGGGCTGGGCCAGTTCGCCGCCGCCCACGGCCGGCGACGCTGCCACTGCCACTGCCACTGCCACTGGTGCTGCCGCTGCCGCCAATGGGCCGGGTACTGGCGCAATCAGCAGCAGACCAGCCAGCGCCGAGGCGGCCAGCACACGCGAACCACGAAGACCACCCATCATCGGAATGTTAACCAGCTCGCGATCGGGCACCGGCGACGATGCTGCGGCCGTCTCTGGGCCAGGTGCTGCGATCCACCGGCGCCAACTAGATCATGCCTGGTCACACGGGCCCCACCAGCAAAGCCGTCAAGTTGCGGCGAGCAAATCAGGGGGCGTTGCCGCGATAACCTGACCGACGGCAAGCGTCGCTAGGCGCAAAAACGAGATAGGACGGAGTCAGCCATATGGGTCAGCCGCCCACCCGTGCTTCGATTGTCAGTGGGTACTTCAGCCCTCTTCATCAGGGGCACCTCGACGTGTTTGAAGAAGCAAGAGCCAGAACGGGCTATCTCGTCGTCGTGGTCAACAACGACCGGCAGCAGATTCTGAAGAAGGGCCGGGTGATCCAGGCAGAGGCGGCGCGTGCGCGGATCATTGCTGCCTTGCGCCTTGTCGACGCCACCTACATCGCGGTCGAGGACGGTCCGGGCATCGATGGCAGCTTCGACATGATTCGTAACGACTATCCGGACACCGAACTCGAGTTCTGCAACGGGGGGGATCGTAAGGATCCCAGTGTCATCCCGCATGAAGAGATCGCCGCTGCGGCCCGTAACCGGATCACCATGCTCTACGGCATCGGGGGTTTCGAGAAGGCGGACTCATCGACGCGGATCCTCGCTGAGATGGATCAGGCCTGAATCCGTTCGTCAGGCTGGATGGCGCGCACGCCCCTTATCGCGAACGACGCGTCCAGGATTTGAAAGCCGCGTTGACTGGCAATGCTTCGGAAGTGCTCGCGGCGGCCAGGCTCAGTGATGACGATCCAGGCGGCGCCCGGGCCGCCCGCGCCGCAGGGTTTTGAGGCCAGCGCGCCGTCTCCTTCGAAGGCCTGCCGGATCTCCTCGTCAACGATCTTCGGGTGCAGGGCCGCCAGCAGCCGGCAGGATTCGCGCACACACCAGACAAACGTGCCGAAGTCGTTTGCTTCAAGGGCCGCTGCCATGCTTAGCCCGATATGACTCATCTCCGTTATGACAGCTGCCGCTGCCGGGTCGTTCTGGCGTTCGATGACGGCCTCAATGATGTGACCAGAATTGCGCGAACCGCCGCACTGAACGATGCTGAGCAGCTCACTCAGCGCGTGGATGTCAATCTGGAGATCTGAGCGAGTGCCCAGGTCGGTGTAGCGCTCGACCAACCCTGCGCCGCCGTGAGCGCTGGCCAACTGATCCTGAGTGCCACCATTGATGCCCGCCGTGTGCTCCGCTCCGCAAGCAATCGGCACAACTCGCTTGGGATCAAGTCGTAACCCGGCTGAGAGACCCGTTGCATAGGCGATTGCCACCGACAAAGCCCCGGAGCTGCCCAGTCCGCAACCAGGTGGCAGGTCCGAGGCGATGACCTCCATCGCTGGCGCCGGAACCTTCAGCGATTCGGCTGCTGCGATCATCATGCGGCCGGCAATTCCTTTCGGCAGCGCCGAGCCGGGTCGATGAGCTAATCTGACCGACATGGTGAGGGCGACATTCACAATGTGCCCAGGCATCCGATCGCAAAAGGGCTTAACGTCGGGGAACCCGGCCGAAAGGTCTACTCGTGCCGGTGCGCTTACTGCCCAGGATAACGGCGCCGCAGAAAGCCGGCTCACGGCCGTTTGTCCGCAATGGTGCCGTTCACATGGTGATTCCATCGCTTTGCGAGATGTATGCAGCCGATGCCGGATTGCACAAAATCGGTGCGATCCAGCGCCGTCGCTCCTTCATTAAGATCGACAATGCGTAGTTGCTCGTTATGTGTGTATTCCCACGAGACTCTAAAGTCATCCATGATTCTGGAGTGCGAAGAAAGATCGAGAACCCCACAGATCTCGGTCCGTAGGTTGAGAAGATCGAGAGCGATGCCGGTAAATCGAGGATTCAAATCATTCAAACCGCGCTCTTCGAGTTCATGGTTGACCATTGCCGCGAAATTTCCGGTCACGTGACCTTCCAGAACTTCCACATTGAAACATTCCTCGAGGAATTCGGCCAGCATGGTCAGCCGGGGCATGAATTTCATTGAATGATCGCCTGCTCCGGTGTCGTGCACATTCATCATGCCGGCCGGAATGACGTGCAAAACGTCGGGATACGTGCCAACGCGCGAGGACCGGCGTCCCAGGACGACCGACGCCGAGGCCCCCTCTCGTTGCACCAGGGCCAGCGAAACTCCAATTCCAGAAGCCCGGCTGCGGGGACGGGTCAGAACGTCCTTTCCGTCCCATGAGTGAACCGCTGCACGCCAGGGCATCACTTTCAGCAGGTCTGCGGAGGCAAAGGTCAGAGGCTTGGCTCGTCCACGCAGGGCCGACCGCTCGGAGAAGAAGCCGAAGGCAGCGAACTCATTGATCAGCGAATCCGATGTTCGAACGATCTGGCCGTAGCGGGCCGTGCTGAATGACATGCATACCTTTTCAGGATCAAGTTCTTCCAGGACTAGGTTGGTCCCCTTGTCGTCTCCAAACCTATTCTGATGGAACAGGTTGCGGCGCAACGAAGCGATAAACATTTGCCGCTCAGCGGCGAATTCAGATGTCCGCTCTTCCCACGCTCGGTCGCGTGGCTGGGCGGTGCCGATCAACACGTCCTCGAGTTGCATTTCGGGTTGGGGAATCCAGGTCAGGACCAAACAGGGCTTGCCAGCGGCGTCAATCGGGATGTCTGGTCCAGACTGACTGGCCCCAATTTCGGCTAGCAGGGGCTGGTACAGCCTGAACAAGCTGTCATAGGCCGCCTCATTTCGCATGCCTATAGCCAGCAACTGCCGGAGGTGATCGATTCGGTCCTCCGAGACCGACGCCAGCCGGAAGAGTTCTTGAGGACGCCGGGCCAAGCGAATCCAGATGAGGCGGAGCCAGATCAGGATGAGCAGGACTGCTAGGGCCCAGATGGGGACATGGATAATCACCGACGGAAGCCAGTGCAGGACCGCGAAGATGACCGACCAGGCGCCAACAACGGCGAGAAGAAGATTCACCGTGTCCAACGCCTGCGGGCGGGCGAAATTGAGCCGGGCGACGGCGAGCCGAATTCGGTACCGGGTGATCGCGAATCGCGAAACGGGACCGGATGGATTCACGATCGCATGGTAGTCGAGCGGTGAACCGGGTCAATGAGAGATCCGCCAGCCGGCTCGTCGCCGGTCATCGGCGGCGGTCGCAGGTCGTGGTGACGGCCCGGGCCGGCCGGGAGTGGGCTCAGGACGTGAAGAAGGTTGTTGAAACACTGAGTGAACTTGGACGTCACGACCTGCGCTAGCTTGGTAATTCGTGAGCCGTCAGCCCCTTTCCCAGCTGCTGGCCCCGCATGCGAGCGAGCTGATCGCTTTCCGGCGGGACCTGCATCAGCACCCCGAACTCGGTTACCAGGAGAAGCGCACCACCGATCAGGTGGCGCAGCGGCTGGAGCGGGCCGGGCTGCACCCGCACCTGATGCCGGGCACCGGGCTGAGCTGTGACATCGGCAGCCAGCCGGGACCGCTGGTGGCGCTGCGGGGAGACCTGGACGCGCTCAACCTGCCGGAGGAGCACTGGGCGGACTGGTCATCGGCTGTTCCGGGCGTCTCGCACGCCTGCGGGCACGACCTGCACACCACCGCCGTGCTGGGGGCCGGCCTGCTGCTGGCCGAACTGGACCGGGCCGGCCAGTTGCCGGGGCGGGTCCGGCTGATCTTCCAGCCGGCCGAGGAGACGATGCCCGGCGGTGCCCTCGACGTGATCGCACAAGGCGTGCTGGACGGGGTCGAGCGGGTCTACGCGATCCACTGCGACCCGCACACCGACGTCGGATACGTGGGCTCCCGGGTCGGAGCCATCACGGCCGCCGCGGACAAGATCACCGTCCGGTTGCACGGGCGGGGCGGGCACACCTCTCGCCCCCACCTGACCCAGGACGTCGTCTTCGCCCTCGGCCAGGTGGTCACCCAGGTGTCGGCGGTGCTGTCCCGGCGGATCGACCCGCGAGCCAGCGCCGCCATGGTCTGGGGCCGGATCTCGGCCGGCTCGGCGCCCAACGCCATTCCGGCCGACGGTGAGGCGCAGGGTACCTTCCGCTGCCTGGACAGCTCGGTCTGGGGGGAGGCGGGGGCGATCATCACCGAGGCGGTGCAGGACATCGTGCGGCCCTACGGAGTGATCGCCGAGGTTCAGCACACCCGCGGCGTGCCACCCACGGTGAACGACGCCGATGCGGTGACGGTGGCCGAAGCGGCGGCCCGGGAGGAACTGGGCCAGGACGCCGTGCAGCTCACCCCGCAGAGCCTGGGCGGGGAGGACTTCGGCTGGATCCTGGAGAAGGTGCCTGGCTGCATGCTCCGGCTGGGCACCCGGACGCCCGGAGGTTACACCTACGACCTGCACCGGCCGGATTTCCGCCTGGACGAGGCTGCTCTGGGGATGGGAGTCCGGCTGTTGACCCGCATTGCGCTGCGTGACCTAGAAGGGCGTAGTGTGATCGATGCATCATCCGGGGCATAAGGGGTAGGCGTGCGCAGGTTCGGCTGGCTGCTGGCGCTGAACCTGGTGCTCGCGCTGGCGGCCTGCGGGGGCAGCAGCCCGGAGAAGGTGGCCATTCCTGCTAAACCGGCCGCGACGCAGACGCCGCCGGCGTCCAGCGTCCGGGTCGGGCTGTCCACCAACCGGGCCAATCCATTCTTCAGTGACGCCGCGCTGCGCGCGGTGCGGAAGGCCAGCACCGATTTCGGCGTCCAGTCCAAGGATCTGCAGGCGGAGACCGGAGAGACCGACTCGGTCCGGCAGGACCGGCTGCGGCAGCTGGCCTCAGCCGGCTACAACCCCGTCATCGTGGTCGGCACCATTTACACCTACGCCCTGGCCAAGGTGGCGAAGGAGTTTCCGGGCACCCGGTTCGCCTTCGTCGACAGTTCGGCGCTGAACCAGAAGAACGTCACCGCCCTGGTTTTCGACGAACGGGAAGGCGCGTTCCTGGCCGGCACCATCGCCGCACAGGCGTCCCGGACCCGGCGCGTCGGCTTCATCGGCGGCAGTCCTGGCCCGGCGCTGGAGGCGATCGCGGCTGGGTTCGAACAGGGGGCCAGGGCGGCCAGGCCGGCCGTCAAGGTCACCCGGACGTACGTCAGCCCCGACCCCAGCGGATTCGACGACCCCAGCCGGGCCCGATCAGTGGCCAACGGCATGATCGGCGCCGGTGACGACGTCCTCTACGCCGTCGCGTTCAACTCCAATCCGGGGGTCTTCCAGGCCGCGGCCGGAAAGCGGAAGCTGGCCATCGGAATGGACAGCGATCAGTATCTGACCGCGGCGGCGGCCCAGAAACCGGCCATCCTCACGTCAGTGGTCAAACAGGTGGACGTCGCCGTCTACGCCATGATCAAGTCTGCCGTGGACGGCCAGATGCTGGCAGGAGCCCAGACTTTCGACGTCAAGGACGGCGGGGTCAGCTACGCCACCTCGAATCCGGCGGTCCAGCCGTACCAGGCGCTGGCCGACAAGTTCGAACAGGAGCTGGTCAGCGGAGCGGTCAGGGTGGGGCACTGAGCCCGGCCGGCCAGAATGGGGTCGTGACCGAACCGGACTGGGCTGCGTTGCGCTCGGCTGCCCAGATGATCAAGCAGCACGCCTATGTCCCGTACTCGCACTTCCCCGTCGGTGCCGCCGCGCTGGTGGACGACGGGCGCATCGTCAGTGGCTGCAACGTGGAGAACGCCTCGTACGGACTGTCGTTGTGCGCCGAGTGCGGACTGGTCAGTTCACTGCAGGCGGGCGGCGGCGGCCGCTTGCTGGCCTTCGTCTGCATCGGGCCGGACGACGATCTGCTTTCCCCTTGCGGCCGCTGCCGGCAACTGCTGTACGAGTTCGGCGGCCCGGAGCTGCTGCTCCAGACAGCTTCCGGCGTAAACACCTTGGGTGATCTGCTTCCAAGCGCCTTCGGGCCGGGCGACCTGCTCCGCGCGCCGGAGTGAGTGAAGCTTTCGCCGCCACTGAGGTGATAGCGGCCAAGCGAGACCGGCGCGAGCTGAGCGACGCCCAGATCGACTGGGTGGTCGGGGCTTTCACCGCTGGCCGGATCGCCGATGAGCAGATGTCGGCCCTGCTGATGGCCATCCTGCTGAATGGCATGCGACGCAACGAGATCCAGCGCTGGACCGCCGCGATGATCGCGTCCGGTGATCGGCTCGACTTCACCGGCCTGGAGCGGCCGTCCACCGACAAACATTCCACCGGCGGGGTCGGTGACAAGATCACGCTGGTGCTGACGCCGCTGGTGGCTGCCTGCGGGGCGATGGTCCCGCAGTTATCCGGCCGGGGGCTCGGGCACACCGGCGGCACCCTGGACAAGCTGTCCGCCATCCCCGGCTGGCGGGCTGATCTGAGCGGTGACCAGATGTACCGGCAGCTGGCTCAGATCGGAGCCGTGATCTGCGCGGCCGGTCCCGGCCTGGTTCCGGCCGACCAGCGGCTCTACGCATTGCGGGACGTGACGGCCACGGTCGAGTCCATCCCGTTGATCGCCAGCTCGATCATGAGCAAGAAGATCGCCGAAGGGACGTCGTCGCTGGTGCTCGACGTCAAGGTCGGCTCCGGGGCGTTCATGCAGACGGTGGACGCCGCTCGCGAGCTGGCCCGGACCATGGTCGATCTCGGCTGCGGGGCGGGTGTGCGCACCGTGGCCCTGCTGACCGGCATGGACACCCCGCTCGGGCTCACGGCGGGCAATGCGCTGGAGGTCCGGGAGGCGCTGGAGGTGCTGGCCGGGGGCGGCCCGCCGGACGTGATCGAGCTCGTGCTCGCGCTGGCCGGGGAGATGCTCGAGCTGGCCGGGGTCGCGGCCGATCCGGAGCGGGCGCTGAAGGACGGCCGGGCGATGGATGTCTGGCGAGCGATGATCGCCGCTCAGGACGGTGACCCGGATGCCGGGCTGCCCGTGGCCCGGGAGACACACCAGGTCCTGGCGCCGGCCAGCGGAGTGCTGGTCCAGCTCGATGCGAAGGCGGTGGGAGTGGCCGCCTGGCGCCTGGGCGCCGGGCGCAGCCGCAAGGAGGACCCGGTGCAGGCCGGCGCCGGAGTGGAGCTGCACGCCAAGCCGGGGGCACCGGTGGTGGCCGGTCAGCCGTTGTTCACCCTGCACACGGACACGCCGGAGCGGTTCGGCCCCGCGATCGCCGCGCTGGACGGCGGGTACCTGATCGCCCCGGGCGGCTCCAGGCCGGTCAGCCCGCCGCTCGTCATCGACCGGATCAGCGCTCGATGAGCGGGGCCTGACCGCGGTGATGTAGGAACGCAATCCATCGTGGCGTCCTAATCGCTCGCATCATGACTGGCAGGTTTCCCGGGCTCGGCGGCATGCGCGGATGAGGCGGTCTGAAGGGCTTCTCGGGCATCCTCGATGTAAGCACGCAAGGTCCTGCGCGACATGAAATCAATTGGACGAACGTGCAAGTGTTCGTTGGCCAAAATGATGCGGACAGCACCGAGCCCTACGCGTGTGCTAGTGATATCGCTTAGGGCAACGCTCACCGCCTCGGTGATCTTTCGGTGCGAAAGCAAAGGAAATAAGTACAGGTGAGTGGTGGTCAAGAGCACAATACCCTCCTGTTTACGAGCTACCACGCGAGTGATCATTGTTTTATCAAAATCGAACGGCAGACCCTGACTCGCCTCTTTCTTGAGAATTTCGGTTGCTTCGTCGAAGAGACGAAGTAAGTCGATCGCACTCGCTCGGCGCCGGCGCTGTGATGCTCGCCAAAAAAACAGCGCCCCCCAGTAGGGAATCACGGAGAGAATGATGACAAGTAACGCACCGACGACATGCTGAGCCGAAGGACTCGAGGGGTCGGGCCATTCTCGGATCGAAATTGCCTGAACCATCTGCAGGATCGCGCGTTCCGTAGACTTGAAAAACTCGGGCGGTTCAAGGATAAGCAGGGTGCCTAGCAGGACCGCCTCGATACGAAGTACGACAAGGGTCGTCGTCAGCCGAGCCCGCACTGCCGCTTCATGTGCCAACCATGATTGGGGGATCCGGAGGACGTCGCGGCCCTCCCACTCGCTGAGGTCGTGCATGAACTGAAGCACTCGTGGGGTAAACTCGCTCCAATTCTGCCAATATCGCGTGTGATCAAAGAGAATCGATCGCAGATTGTGAATGACGTACGTTTTCGGCTCCTCCGGACTTCGGGTCTTGAGACCGGCGGACGCCACGGGATCCGAACTGGCAAGTATATCCCACCAAGCAAAGTCGGTCAGCAATTCTCGGTTCGGGGTCCCGACATAAAAAGTATTGATCTGATCTACGGCGGCTGCCACGATTGAACCCACGTACACTGCAAGCAATAAGCCAACTAAGAAGAACGGGACCGCTCCACGCAAATGATCCGGGTTCGCGTCATTGAGGTCGCTGTATCCCTGGGTGAAGTCATAAATGCAAAATCCGACCGCAACAAGAATTGCGATACTAAAAGTAAGTAGAAATCGAACCTGTAGCCAGGTACTAGCTTTTGGTGCATCGGCTGGCGCTGAGTATTCAAGTCCATTTTCCTGTAGGCGTAACCTGTCGCGAAATGCGCGGGGAAAAAGGAGCGGTGTCGCCGCAAGCCCCAAAATGGCCAGAAAGACTCCGATCTTAGGGAGGAGGGGCAGATCTCTGAGGTCACTGACAATGGGTAGCCGCGCGAGGAAGAGAATGGAGAGAACCACTCCCGCGATGCTAGCGAGCGCGATGAAACTCGAGACCACACCCACTCGAATATTTGGGATTTCTTGACCACCGGAGCGAAGCTTTTGCAAAAGCGTTAACTTGCGAATTCCCGATCCATAAGTTATGAGACGAAGCGAGCGTCCGGCGAGGTGAGGCGATTCCATCAATGCTTGGCGAGCTACCTCAGCTCCTTGACTGTGGGCAATGACAAGTACTTTTGAAGGATTGTGCCGACAAAGCCACTCAAGGTCTTGTTTGGTCTTGCTGACGATTGCCGCGCGCGTTGCCGGGCTTCGGACAAGGGCGTAACTGTCACCAACGCTTCCGGTCAGAGCGGCCTGCGCGCGCACGGCCAAGGGTCTGATCCACGGAATAAACGCCGCTATACTGAGTACCACCACTAAGAGCAATGCTGGAGTAAGAATAAATGTGTAGAGATAAAGCCCGAGCATGGCCTGTATAGAATGCCAAGCACGCCGAGACTTGGCAGCGTAAATCAGTCGTTCGTACAACTCGGCAACTTCGCCGCTCACGGTAGCGATAGCGGATCGAATGGTCCAGCGAACCATACGGCCGTAGGAAGGCCGCGCGAAGCTATCCGCCCACCAAGACTCGACGATGAGCCAAATTTCGTCCTCGGCTGGTATGCCTGACGTAAATCGCATGTAAGCGTGAGCAGGATCTCCCGGCTCTAACTCCGACTGCTGGAGTCGCGCGGAATCGAGGAGGACTCGTCGGTTTCTCGCCTGCGATGACTTACTGGCGCGCAGGGCCCCGCTCGCATTGAAGATATCAGTCTCTCCTTCGGCTTGGTTGTCTCCGAACCTCCCTTGTAGCCATCTGACGATGGCGTCTGTCCCAGTCGCCAACGTGGACCCATACGGTTGCTGCCCTATTCCGTGGACCATGAGAATCCCGATACTTGCATCTTTGTCTCGCGGGTCGCCTGCAGCCGCAGTGACCCTCTCATCGGCAGATTGATCTAATGACATCCTCGAACCCCAAGCCGTTTGCAGTTCCTTTGCTGACGTGGAGAGTACAAACCGTCATCGCGTCGCAAAGGCATAATGCCAAAGCCCGTTCATCGGGCTTCTCGATCTCAGCCGTTTAGCTGAGACTGAAGTGGCTCAGTCGGCCGAGCAACCATGGCTTCTTGCTGATCCTTTTGCGCTGCTCAGCCTTAAACGGCATTCCGTCCATGTGCCGAGTCAACTCATCTGTCGCATTCGGTCCCACGGCCGGCGCAATGGACGGCGGCTTCCTGATCGTCCCGGGCGGCTCCAGGCCGGCCCGCCGCTCGTCCTCGACCGCATCATGGCCCCAGAGGACGGTGGCAGTCAGGCCTGGTCGAAGAGCATCCGGTGCGGCTCGCGGCCCTTCGGCTGAACCGGGCGGGGACGGCTCGGCAGTATCGGCACCGGCAGGGTCAGCGGCTCACCGCTGGTCAAAGTGACCCGCTCGGCGTGATGCATCAGGTCCATCGTGCTGCCGTTGTCGGTCAGCGTGTAGACGGCTTGGCGCCCGTCGGTCTCCACTCGCAGCCGCTCACCACGGTGGGTGATCGTGAAGGCCAGCCGGGTCAGCCCAGCCGGAAGGCGGGGAGCGAAGCTGAGAATGCCGGCGTGATCCCGCATCCCGCCGAATCCGGCCACCAGGGTCATCCAGGTTCCGGCCAGTGAGGCGATGTGCAGGCCGTTCGAGGTGTTCCCATGCAGATCGTGCAGGTCGGTGAGGGCGTTCTCGATCGCGTAGTCATAGGCCAGGTCCAGGTGCCCGACTTCGGCTGCCATCACCGACTGGGTACAGGCGGAGAGGGACGAGTCGCGCACCGTGAGCCGTTCGTAGTAGTCGAAGTTGGCGGCCTTCTGTTCCGGGGTGAAGGCGTCGCCACGCAGTTGCATGGCCAGCACCAGGTCGGCCTGCTTGACCACCTGGGTCCGGTACAGCTGGAAGTACGGCGTGGTCAGCAGCAGCGGATAGTCCTTGTCCTCGAGCGAGTCGAAGTCCAGCACCGCATGAGTGGTGAATCCCTCGGACTGGGGGTGCACGCCGAGCGTCTGGTCGAACGGGATGAACATGGCCTCGGCACACTGCCGCCACGCCGTCACCTCGTCGTCGGTGACTCCCTGGGCCTCGGCCTGTTCGGGGTACAGCCGCGAGCAGGCCGCCGCCGCGCGCAGGTTCCGTTGCGCCATCAGGTTGGTGTAGACGTTGTTGTCCATGATCGCGCTGTATTCGTCCGGCCCGGTCACGCCGTCGATCCGGAACCAGCCGTCCCGGTCGTAGTGACCCAGCGACTGCCAGAGCCGGGCGGTTTCGACCAGCAGTTCCAGTCCAACCTCACGATCGAAGCGCTCGTCCTTGGTCGCTCCGTGATAGCGGATCACGGCGTCGGCGATGTCGGCGTTGATGTGGAACGCCGCCGTCCCGGCTGGCCAGTACCCGGAGCACTCGTCCCCGTTGATGGTCCGCCACGGGAACGCGGCACCCTTCAGCCGCAAGGTCGCCGCCCGCTCCCGGGCCTTGGGCAGTGTGCTCTGCCGCCAGCGCAAGGCGTCCGCGGCGGCTTCCGGCGCGGTGTGGATCAGCACCGGCAGCACGAACGTCTCGGTGTCCCAGAAGCAGTGTCCGTCGTAGCCGGGCCCGGTCAGCCCTTTGGCTGGAATCGGGCGTTCTTCGGCCCGGGCGCCGGCCTGCAGCACGTGGAACAGGGCGAACCGCACCGCCTGCTGCAGCTCGGCATCCCCGTCCAATTCGACGTCCGCCTGCGCCCAGAACTCGTCGAGGTATTGGCGCTGTTCACTCAGCAGTGCGTCCCAGCCGGTGTGCATGGCTCCGGTCAGCCCGGCCGCGACCTGATCACGCAACGCCGGCACCGACCGCTGGGACGACCATCCGTAGCTGACGAACTTGATCAGCCGCAGCTTCTGGCCCGGCTTCAGGGTGGCGGTGACCGTCATCCGGCCCCAGTCCGGCCGGATGCCCCAGTCGGTGGTGACCTTGACGCCGTGCGGCACGTCGATCACGTGTTCCGCGGCCGCCGCGACTCTTCGTCCACTGCGCCGGGTTTGGTGGATCAGCACGATGCGGTTGGAGTTGCAGTCGTGCTCCAGCGCCTCCAGCGGGTTGTGCATCGCGGCCGCCACCCGCGGGTCGTCGCTGCCGGACTCGGGTAGCTGCTCGTTGGCCACCAGCTCGGACTGCAGGACCACGCGGGCCGGCCCGTCGACCGGTTCCACCTCGTAGGCGATCGCCATCACCGAGCGGTGGGTGAACGACACCAGCCTGGTCGAGGTGACCCGGACGGTGCGGTCGGCCGGCGAGCGCCACTCCACCTGACGCCGCAGGGTGCCCGCGCGCAGGTCCAGCAACCGCTCGTGATCGATCAGATGGCCGTAGCGCAGGTCGAACGGCTCGTCATCCACCAGCAGCCGGATCAACTTGCCGTTGGTGATGTTGATCACCGTCTGGCCAGACTCCGGATACCCGTATCCGGCCTCGGCGTAGGGCAGCGGACGGCGCTCGTACACCGAGTTCAAGTAAGTGCCGGGCAGTCCGTGCGGCTCGCCCTCGTCGAGGTTGCCCCGGATTCCGATGTGCCCGTTGGACAGCGCGAACACCGACTCGGTGGAACCGAGGTCACCGATGTTCAGCTCGGTTTCCCGGATGCACCAGGGTTCGACGCTGAAGGCCGAACGACCGTTCACGAGCGCTCCAGTAACTGGTCTAGGTCGGTCACCACGACGTCGGCGCCGTGCTGCTTGAGATTGTCGCCGTGTCCCTTTCCGACCCGGTCCACCCCGACCACCAGGGCGAAGTGCCCGGCGTGACCGGCCTGGACGCCGGCGATGGCGTCCTCGAACACCACGGATTGATCGGCCTGCGCGCGCACGGCGCGGGCGCCGGCCAGAAAGGTGTCCGGAGCCGGTTTGCCGTTCAGGTGCTGGGCTTTCGCGGCCTGGGCATCGATCCTGGCGTCCACGTACTGCTCGAGTCCGGTGACCCGGAGTACCTGTTCGGTGTTCGCGCTGGACGACACCACGGCCACCCGCATTCCGGCGTCCCGGGCCGACTGCAGATAGCGCACCGATCCCTGATAGACGGTGACGCCGTTGGTGGCGATCTCCTGCTGGACGAGCTCGTTCTTCCGGTTGCCCAGGCCGTTGACGGTGTCCTGGCTGGGGTCGTCGTCCGGCTGGCCCTCGGGCAGGGTGATGTCCCGGCTGGCCAGGAAACCGCGGGTGCCGTCCGGCCTCGGCTTGCCGTCCACATAGGCCGGATAGTCGGTGCCGATGTCGAACGGCTTGAACGGCTCACCGGTCTGATCCGATCGCTGCTTCAGGTAGTCGTCGAACATCCGCTTCCAGGCGCTGGCATGTACCGATGCGGTGTCGGTCAGTACTCCGTCCAGATCGAACAGGCACGCGACGACGGTGCCGGGTAATCCGAGCTGAGCCGGGGACGCCTGGGTGGGTGTAGGCATTGGCCAAGCACACCACAGCCAGATGTCAAGAAGGCGAAGAAGGGCGTTACGTCCGGGAACTTTCTCAGCCCGTGAACACCGCTACGGCCGCGCCTGTGACCTGGGTCTCAAATCGATGAAAGCCAGCCCCACGCTTCCATCTGAGCCCTCGATCACCGCGTCCGGACCTCAGTTCGGATGGCCAGGCAGCCCGCTGGTCAGCAGGTCGATCAGGTCCTGGACCGAGGGCTTGCCGCCGGTCCGCCGGGCGGTGGCGACGATGGTATGCCCGGCACCGCTGAAGGAGGGAAAGGTGACGGCCACGGTGACCCGGTCCGATCTGCTCAGGCTCCAGCCCTTCAGGTCGCCGATTCGCAATGGGCGGGCGCCGGGCGGAGCCGATGACTGTGGTCCGGCGACGAACCTCAGGGTCAGGCAGGATTTCCGCTCGGCCCTGGTCAGGGTGGGGCTGGCCGAACAGCGGTCCAGTCCGGCCCGCAGCGCCGGTGGGACGGTGAACGTGAAACCCGCGGACTCGCTCCCGAACCCGGCCAGGTGAATGCGATCCCCATTGAGGGTGCGGACCGGCGAACCGGGAGACGGCTGCGACGCAGCCCCGGACCCGGGCCCATCCTGAGCCGGTCGATCGTTCAGGCCGGTGGGTATGGCCGGAAATGCCGTCACGATGGCCGCCGCTGCCGTCCCAGCCATCGCTGTTCCGGCGGTGAGCAGCGCGGTCCGGCTCCGGGTCCGCGGCCGGTAATCCACTGCGACAACGCGCTTCTCGGCGTTCGGCGGCAGTTCGCCCAGCCGGGCAGCGAATGCTTGGCGCAGGTCTCGCTCCAGCAGTTCCAGACTCATCGATCTTCCCTTCCACTGGTCCGGTGTTCTCTTGCGAGCCGGCGAACACCTCTCGTCAACCCAGCTCGTTCACTGAACGCGTCATTCGGAGCATCGAAAGCGCTCGCGAAGCAGTACTTTTCACACTTCCCTCGGAGCAGCCGAGCAGGCCGGCCACTTCGTGCTCGGATCGGTCCTCCCAGTAGCGCAGGACCAGGACGGCGCGCTGGCGGGCCGTCAAGGCGCCCAGCGCAGCGATCAGCTGTTGCTGGTCTTCCACGGCACCCAGTGCCTGCGCCGCCCGCCGGTCGGGATGCAGGGCCAGGTGGCTGTCGTCCGGCCTCAGTTCGCTGAGCCGCCGGCTCCGAGCTGTAGCGGCGTCGATCACTCGATTGACCAGGACCCGGCGCACGTAGCCGGCCGGATTCTCCATCCGGGCGACCCGCGGCCATTGCCGGGCGACCCGGACCCAGGTCTCCTGGAGCAGGTCCTCGGCCTCGGCGGCGTCCCAGCACATCAGGTAGGCCGATCGAAGCAGAGCCGGGGACAACTGCCTGACCAGCGAGTCGAACTCCCGCCGGGCCCGCTCGGCGCTACTGAGATTCACTCCGTCCCCTCCGCGTCGGCCTGATCTCTGATTCTGATAACCGGATCGGCGCGGAAAAGGTTGAGTCAGTTCTGACGATGGCGGAGGTGGAGAGAGGGCGATCCACCGGCACCGGAGTGAGCGGAACCTCGAAGATCAGTCCGAGCTGGCGATGCCGGTGGAGGAGATGGCCGCCGCCGGTGGAGCGCTGTCTGGGTCGCGATCGACCAGGTAGTCCTCCGGCGACGTGACGTCGTCCAGTTCAGGCACCTTGGCCGCCCGCAGCACGATCGTCATCACGGCGACCACGATCAGGTTGACCAGCACCGCGACGAAGCCGACGTAGATCTGCTTCTGGCTGTCGAAGCCGAACTGCGACAGCTTGTAGGCCGAGCCACCGAAATGCATCTTGCCGTTGTTCGGGTTCGGGATCTGGTAGAGCATCACCAGGCCGGCGGCCAGCCCCGCGACCAGCCCGCTGACCAGCGCCCAGGGATGCATCCACCGGGTGTAGGCGCCGATGGCGACGGCGGGCAGGGTTTGCAGGATCAGCACTCCGCCGATCAGCTGCAGGTCGATCGAGAACTGCGGATCGACGAACAGGATGAATGCCAGGGCGCCAAGTTTCACCACCAACGAGGCGACCTTGCTCACCGTCGCCTCCTCCTGGGCCGTGGCATCTGGCTTGATGTACTCCTTGAAGATGTTGCGGGCGAACAGGTTCGCGGCCGCGATCGACATGATCGCGGCCGGCACAAGGGCGCCGATGCCGATCGCCGCGAACGCTACGCCGGCGAACCAGTCTGGAAACATCTTGTCGAAAAGCACGGGCACAATGGTGTTTCCGTCCACCTTGCCACCACTGCTGATCGGCTTGACGCCGAATTTAGTGGCCCCTGCCAGAGCCATGTAGCCGAGCAGGGCGATCAGGCCGAGCAGGAAGCTGTACGCGGGCAACGCTGACATGTTGCGCTTGATCGTGTTCCGGTCCCTGGCCGCCAGCACGCTAGTCAGTGAGTGTGGATAGAGGAACAGCGCCAAGGCCGAGCCCAGCGCCAGGGTCACGTACTGCAGCTGGTTGTTGGCGTTCAGCAGCAGACTGCCCTTGGGGGCGCCGGTCTTCGGATTGGTCACGGCCAGCGCCTTCTCGGCCGAACCGAAAATCACATCCCAGCCACCGAGCTTGTACGGAATCACGATCACCGCGACGATGATGACCAGATAGATCAGGCTGTCCTTGACGAAGGCGATCAGCGCCGGTGCCCGTAACCCCGAGTTGTAGGTGTAGAGGGCCAGGATGATGAACGCGACAATGATCGGCAGATGCCCGGTGATTCCCATCGCCTTGAGCACGGCCTGAATTCCGACCAGCTGCAACGCGATATAGGGCATGGTGGCGACGATTCCGGTGATCGCGACCAGCAGGGCCAGGGTGGGGGAGCCGAAGCGGCCCCGGACGAAGTCGGCCGGGGTGACGAAGCCATGCCGGTAGCTCACTGACCAGATCCGGGTCAGCACCAGAAAACCCAGCGGATAGATGATGATCGTGTAGGGCACGGCGAAGAAGCCAGTAGCTCCGGAGGCGAACACCAGGGCGGGCACCGCGACGAAGGTGTACGCGGTGTAGAGGTCGCCGCCAAGCAGGAACCAGGTGATCCATGGCCCGAAATTGCGCCCGCCGAGCCCCCATTCATCCAGGTGATTCATCGTGTCAGCCTTGCGCCAGCGGGCGGCGGCGAACCCCATGCCGGACACCAGCAGGAACAGCACGACGAAGATGACCAGTTCGACGGTGTGATCGGCGAGCTTCGGCATGGCTCAGTCGCCGTCCCTTCGGTTTCGCCGATCTCGGGTCACCTGGTAGACGATGGTGGTGCTGGCCACTCCGGCGAAGACGAAAGCGAGCTGCAGCCAGTAGAAGGCGGGAAATCCGAACAGCTTCGGGTCTTGGCGGTTGAAGAGCGGGGTGGCCAGGGACAGCACGATCGGAACCAGCAGGAGCAGGTTGACCGGATGCCAGCGCTGGCGGACGACCCGGCCACGCAACCCCCGCCTGGCCGGCGCGCCGCTCGGCTCGGGTTCGGCAGCGCGGTTCGCGGCGTGCTCTGCGGCCATGTCCGCCCTCTCATCCTTGAGACGACCGGCGGCGGCGGTCACGGATCGCCGACTCCACCTGCCGGGAGAATAGCCCCCTGAGGCACTCGGACGGCACCCTGCGGATCGCCCCCGATCACTCGGATCATGCAGATCATGCCGATCATGCGGATCACCGGCAGCTCAGCGGGGTCGACGGGCGTCCCGGTTGACCGGTTGCTAACCTGCGAGGGATTCAAGATCACGCGGCGGCGCTCAGATGATTGGCGATCGGTGAGTCGCTGGCTGAACGCCTGGACGACAGGAGGTCGCCATGGCAGGAGTCCGGCGCCTGAGCTGGTTGTGGATCCTGATCGGCGGCCTGGTGCTGTTCGAAGTGGTTCGCCGGGCACTGATCTCGACCGGCAACCCGAGCTACGTCCCCTCGCTGATCCTGCTCGGGGCTGCTGTGGTGCCGGCCTCCTTCGTGGCCTTCCTCTACGACCGGCGGCTGAGCTACGACGTGTCGTCCGGGTTCCTGTTCACCGTGGCCCTGGTCGGGGGAGTGATCGGTGTGGTCGCGGCCGGCGTGCTCGAATTCCGCACCCTGCGCACCATCGGCATGCTGCCGATGCTGGCTGTCGGGCTGATCGAGGAGGGCGCCAAGCTGATCGCCCCAGCGGCCGTCCTGGTGTTCACCGTTCACCGGCTGCCCGCTGACGGCCTGCTGCTCGGGGTCGCCACCGGCGCCGGCTTCGCCGTGCTCGAAACCATGGGCTACGCCTTCGTGGCGCTGATCGAGTCGAAGGGGAACATCGCCGTCGTGGACGGCATCCTGCTGCTGCGCGGCATCCTCAGCCCAGCCGCGCACATGGCCTGGACCGGGCTCACTGCCGCAGCGCTCTGGCAGGTCGCCGGTGCCCGGCATCGGGGCAGCGCCGTCGTGCAGTTCGTGGTGACCTATCTGATCGCGGTCATCCTGCACACCGCCTGGGATTCGTCCCGGACGACCGGGACCTACGTGGTGCTGGCCGCGATCAGCCTGGCTCTGCTGTTCGGCGCCGTGCACCGCCTGCACCGGGCCCAGCAGGCTGGTGGACCGGATCAGCCAGTGGTCGCCATCCCGGGCCGGGCCGGTTTCCGCACCGGGGCACTGTCCGGCTGATCAGCTCTTCAGGATCGTGGCGATGTCGAACGTGACCGGCTCGTCCAGCTGCTCGTAGGTGCAGCTCTCCGGCGTGCGATCCGGGCGCCAGCGCCGGAACTGCGCCGTGTGCCGGAACCGGTCGCCCTCCATGTGCTCGTAGGCCACCTCGACCACCAGCTCGGCCCGGATGGGCACGAACGACAGATCCTTCTTGGCGTTCCAGCGGCTGACGTTGCCCGGCATCCGGTTGTGCTCGTGCGCCTGCGCGTCGGCCCACTCGCCCCATGGATGGGTCCCCGGTTCGAGGTCCCGGTAGGGGGCGAGGTCGTCCAGCAGGGTCTTGCGCCGGGCCATCGGGAAGGACGCCGTCACCCCGACGTGCTGGAGCCTGCCCTCGTCGTTGTACAGGCCCAGCAGCAGCGAGCCGACGACGTCGCCGGTCTTGTGCCAGCGGAACCCGGCCACCACGCAGTCCGCCGTCCGCTCATGCTTGATCTTGAACATCACCCGCTTGTCCGGCTGGTAGGCGCCGTCCACCGGCTTGGCCACCACCCCGTCCAGCCCGGCCCCCTCGAACTGTTCGAACCAGTCTGCGGCCAGACCGAGATCGGCTGTAGCCGGGGTGACGAAGACCGGCTTCCTGGCCGCCGCCAGGGCTTTCTCCAGCACCGCCCGCCGATGCGAAAAGGGTTGCTCCATCAGGTTGTCCGAGCCCAGGGCCAGGATGTCGAAGGCGATGAACGAGGCCGGAGTCTGCCCGGCCAGCAGGTTCACCCGGCTGACCGCCGGATGGATCCGTTGCTGCAGGGCGTCGAAGTCCAGCCGGTCGCCCCGGATCAGCACGATCTCGCCGTCCAGCACGCACCGGTCCGGGGTGTTGGCCTTGATCGCCTCGACCACGTCGGGGAAGTAGCGGGTCATCGGCCGCTCGTTGCGGCTGCCCAGCTCCACCTCGTCCCCGTCCCGGAAAACGATCGTGCGGAAGCCGTCCCACTTGGGCTCGACGTGCCCGACGTCGGGGATCTCCTTGACCGACTTGGCCAGCATCGGCGCGATCGGCGGCATCACAGGCAGGTCCATGCCCCCATCCTGCCCTCAGCCCTGATCGATCGCGGGCCGGGACGCTAGATTCGGGTGATGGCCAAGGAAGCGCCGGAGATCCTGGAGGTTCCCGGCCCGGACGGCGTCCGCGAGGTGCGGATCTCCAGCCCGAGCCGGGTGCTGTGGCCTGGGCCCGGCATCACCAAGCTGGATTTGGCCCGTTACATCGTGGCCGCGGGCGACGGCGTGCTGCGGGCGCTGGGCGATCGGCCGGTCACCCTGGAGCGCTACCCGGACGGGGTGGACGGCGAGTCGTTCTACTCCAAGAACCCGCCCCGCGGCGTCCCGGCGTACTCCCGCACGGTGGACGTGATGTACCCCAGCGGCCGGACCCACCCGCAGCTGGTGGTGGACGAACTGGCCACCGCGGTCTGGGCGGTGCAGATGAACACCATCGTGTTCCACTCCTGGCCGGTGCGGACCGCCGACACCAACGACCCGGACGAACTGCGGATCGACCTGGACCCGCAGCCCGGGCGGGATTTCCGGGACGCCGTCACGGCCGCCCATCAGCTGCGGGCCCTGCTGGCCGAGCTGGGCCTGACCGGCTGGGCCAAGACCTCCGGCAACCGCGGCGTGCACGTGTTCTGCCGGGTGGCGCCCGAGCACGAGTTCCTCGACGTGCGGCACGCGGTGATCGGGATCGGCCGCGAGCTGGAGCGCCGCGACCCCGATCTGGTCACCATGTCCTGGTGGAAGGAGGAGCGCGGGCGCCGGGTGTTCCTGGACTTCAACCAGTCCAACCGGGACCGGACCATCGCCGCCGCCTACAGCCCGCGCCCGCTGCCGCATGCACCGGTCTCCACGCCGCTGTCCTGGGAGGAGCTGGATGAGGCCGACCCGGCCGAGCTGACCGTGCGCACGGTGCCGCGGCTGATGGCCGAGCGGGGTGATCCGTGGGCCGGGATCGACGACACCGCGGGAGATCTGAGCCAGGCGCTGGAACTGTGGAACGCCGACGTCGACCGCGGATTGCCCGAACTGCCGATCCCGCCGGACTTCCCGAAGATGCCCGGCGAGCCGAAACGGGTGCAGCCCAGCAAGTCCCGGGAGGACACCGAGGGCATCGAGCCGGAGGGGCTCTATGCCAACCCTGAACGCTGGCGAACCGTGGATGGCGGACGATGGGCGCCCAAGGCCCCTCCTGGGTGAGAGACCAGTAGGCTCGGGCGGTGCCGAGCACCGGTCTGGAGGTTCTGAGCGCCGCACCCAAGGCACTCCTCCATGATCACCTCGATGGCGGCCTGCGGCCGAGGACCATCTGCGAGATCGCGGCCCGGATCGGGCATCCGCTGCCCGTGGACGACCCGGATGAGCTGGGCCGGTGGTTCGCTGACGCGGCCGATTCCGGTTCTCTGGAGCGGTATCTGGGAACATTCGAGCACACCGTCGCGGTGATGCAGCGCCGCGACGACCTGATCCGGATAGCCCGCGAGTGCGTCGAGGACCTGGCCGCCGACGGCGTCGTCTACGCGGAGGTCCGCTACGCACCGGAGCTGTTCCTGGAACAGGGACTGAGCCTGGACCAGGTGGTGCTGGCCGTACAGGAGGGCCTGGCCAGCGGGATGGCGCAGGCCGCCGCACTGGGCCGGGCGATCCGGGTGGTCACCCTGCTCGACGCCCTGCGCCAGCACGCCCGCAGCCTGGAGATCGCCCAGCTGGCCGTCCGGCATCGCGACGCCGGCGTGGCCGGTTTCGATATCGCCGGGCCTGAGGCGGGCTATCCGCCGTCCCGCCATCTCGATGCCTTCGACTACCTGCATCGCCAGAGCATGCACATCACCATCCATGCGGGTGAGGCGTTCGGGCTGCCGAGCATCTGGGAAGCGATCCAGGTCTGCGGCACCGACCGGCTCGGCCACGGTGTCCGGATCATGGATGACATCACCGTGCTGGACGCCGGGTCATCGACATCGCCACCCGCCCGGCTCGGGCGGCTCGCGGCCTGGGTCCGGGACCAGCGGATTCCGCTGGAGATGTGCCCCAGCAGCAACCTGCAGACCGGGGCGGCGGCCACTATCGGTGAGCATCCGGTCACTCTGCTGAAGGACCTCAGGTTCCGGGTGACCGTGAACACGGACAACCGGCTGATGTCCGCCACCTCGATGACGCGCGAATTCAGCCTGCTCTGCGAACACGCCGGGTGGACATTGCCGGACTTACGATGGGTCACGATCAATGCCCTGAAAAGTGCGTTCATCCCATTCGACGAGCGGCTGGCTCTGATCGAGAGAGTTGTGAAACCAGGCTATGCCGGGTTAGGGATTCCCTGAGGACGCAATGCATCAGCCCGGTGAGGAGGGGTAACCGTGGCCTACCGCCAGGCGCGGTTCCCTGGTGCGCGCCGGATCCTGGCCCAGGATGCCGTCGGGCGCTACGACCTGCGGCGGACCCTGATGGCCCGGATGCTGGGCGAGCAGCCGGCCTTGTCGTTGCTGCTCCTGCACGGAGACGTCGAACTGGAGTCTCTCGATCTCGACCCGCGGGCGCCGGCCGAGCCGAATCCGGGTGCCCTGGCCCGCGCGGAGCCGGACGTGCACGGCCTGATCGTGGCCGGCAACCTGACCGTGAACGGCTCGGTGCATCACAGCCGCTCGCCGATGGGGCTGTCGTTGTACGTGCTGGGTGGGCTGCGGGCGGCCAACATCGCGGTCAGCGGGCTGGAGCTGGTGGTCCGGGGCAGCGTTCAGGTCGAGGAGGTGATCGCCGGGGCCGGTCCGCAGGGAGGCGCCCGGCTCGATGGCGGCGTGGCCGCGCGGCTGCTGATCTCCGATCAGTTTCCGATGCTGATCGGTGGCCGGCTGGCGGCACCGGTGCTGGACACCGGGCGGACCCGGATCGGGCTGGCCGAGGGCGGCGGTGTCCGGGAAGCGCTCGGTGATGTTCCTCCCGCCGTGGTGCTGGCCGACTCGGTGCGCGACCCGGACGCGGAGGGAGGCCGGTTCTCCTTCGACCGGCTGCGGGCCACCCTGGCCGCGGGTCGTTCGGCCTTGTCCGCTGACTACCGGTCGGGACGGACCAATCTCGACGCCATGCGCGAACTGCGCTGGCTGGAGCGGGAGATCGACTCCGCGGTCGCGGCTGGGCGGTACTCGGTGGCCGCTGGTCACTTACGGGCGGCCCGCCAGCGCGGTGCTCCCCGGGCCGAGACCGCCCTGCGCCTGGCCGACGCGATCTACCGCGGCCAGCACATCGCCGGGGACCGGGAGTCCATGCGCGAGGCGCTCGACCTGCTGAACGAAACCCTTGGCCCGCAGCCAGACCCTACGCTGGTGATGAACCATCCGCAGGCCCTGCTGCAACGAGCCTCTATCCTGCTCCAGTTGCACGAGCACGATGACCGGGCCTTCGAACAAGCCTGGCGAGACTGCACCATCGCGGCGGTGACGCTGCCGGCCTCGGAGCGGGCCGGGATCGCCGGTCTGATGGGGCAGTGGTTGTTCACCCGCAAGCGGTATCAGGAAGCGGTGCCGTACTTGCGGCAGGCCCTGGCGGTACGGCCCGAGGACGGGGTGCTGCACGGCCAGCTCGGCCGGTCGTTGTGGATGCTGGACCGGGAGCAGGAGGCCCTGCCCCACGCCGGGCGCTCACTGCAGCTCAATCCGACCGATGACCGGATGTGGTACGTGCGAGGCAAGTGCCATCAGGTGCTCGGCCAGATCACCGAAGCCCGGCTGGATCTGCAGACCTACCTGGAACTGCATCCCGATGACGAGCTAGCCGTCGAGGCGCTGGTGGAGATCGGGCTGGATCAGGGGCATCGCGAACTGGCGGTGGAGCGGGCCCTGAGATTCGTCGATGAATATCCCGAGATCGACAGCGCGGCAGCACGTTTCGGTCGCTTGTTCCATAGCCGGGGGATGCACGAGCGATCGATCCTGTTCATGCGCCGGGCGATGGAACGAGATCCCTCCCACCGGCCGACGGTGCTGGCCCTGGCGGTCGCGATCGACGAGGTCAGTACCGGCAACGCCGGGCTGACCACGGCCCTGCGCACGGCGGAGATCGACTTGGACGGGGATCACCTGCCGTACCTGCGGGGCGAGATCTACCTGGCTCTGGGCGACCTGCAGCTGGCCGCACTGGATCTGGAGACCTACCTGGTCCGGTTCCCAGACGCCGCCCGCGCGCTGGCGTCGCTGGCTGAGGTCCGGCTGGAGGAGAACCGGATGGAGGACGCCGAAAAGCTGCTGATCCAGGCCCGGGCCAGTGCTCCCGATGACGACCTGGTCGAAAGTGTGGCCGAACGAGCGGGGTTGCGCCCGGCTGATCCCACTCGCCCGAACCGGCACGGCTCGCATGTGAGCCCCGCCGAGTGGCGGCATCCGGCTAACTGACGGAATCCGGGGGAACGCCCAGCGCCGCAATGATGCCTGCTCGCAGACCAGCCAGAGATCCGGTGGCCAGCTCGTGGGCACGGGTGAGGCCGCGGGGGCCGGGTGGAACCGCGACCACCACCTCCAGGTAGACCTTGAGCTTCGGTTCGGTCCCGCTGGGCCGCACGATCACCCGGCCGTGGCCTGCGGTCCGGTAGCACAGGCCCGGGGTGGCCGGCAGCTGGTCCACGCCGTCCGATAGGTTCTGAGCCGAAATCACTTGATGTGCGCCCAGTCTCAGCGGCGGTTCGGCTGCGAGCCGGTTCAGCAGGGGGCCGGCCTCGGCCAGGTCATCGACCCGTACGGAGAATTGGCCGGTGGCGTGCAGGCCGTGGACGCGGGCCAGATCATCCAGCGCATCCAGCAGGGTGCGGCCTTCGGCTTTCAGCCGGGCGGCCAGCTCAGTCACCAGCAGTGCGGCGCTGATCCCATCCTTGTCCCGGACCACGTCCGGAGCCACGCAATAGCCCAGCGCCTCCTCGTAGGCGTAGGTCAGGTCCGGAACCCGGGTCAGCCACTTGAACCCGGTCAGAGTCTGTACATGGCGCACGCCATGGGCGGCCGCGATCCGGCTCAGCAACTGGGATGAGACCAGCGAGCTGGCCACCGTGCGCGGTCCTGCCGCCCGATCACTGGAATCCGTTCGCTCGAGCAGATATTCGCCCAGCAGGGCGCCCACCTCGTCGCCGCTGAGTCTCCGCCAGCCACCAGCACCGTTGACCGGCACGGCCACCGCGCAGCGGTCGGCGTCCGGGTCGTTGGCGATCACCAGATCCGCCCCGCGAGCCCGGGCGGAGGCGATGGCCAGGTCCATCGCCCCGGCCTCTTCAGGGTTCGGAAAGCTCACGGTGGGGAAAGCCGGATCGGGCCGGGCCTGCTCCGGCACGATGTGCGGTACCGGAAAACCGGCCAGGCTGAAGGCTTTCAGTGCGGTGTCGCCGCCGACGCCGTGCAGCGGAGTGATCACGACATCGATGTCGCGCGGACCGGCTGGATCGAGCACGGTCATGATCGCGGACAGGTAATCGTTCAGCACGCTGGGCGTGAGCCGGTGCCAGCCCTGGATCGCCATCGGTACGTCGATGGCGGAGGGTGCCGCCTCGATCTGCTCCGCGATCTCGAGATCCTGCGGCGGGACGATCTGCGCTCCCTGGCCTTCGCCGCGGCCGACCCGGCCGCCCAGGTAGACCTTGTAACCGTTGTCGCTGGCCGGGTTGTGGCTGGCCGTGACCATCACGCCCGCATCGGCACCGAACCGGCGGACGGCGAAGGCCAGCACCGGAGTGGGCAACGGGGCTGGTAACAGGGCCGGCGCAGCACCGGCCGCGACCAGTACCGCGCAGGTGTCGCGGGCGAAGACGTCGGAGTCGCGGCGGGCGTCGTAGCCCACCATCACCCTCGGCGCCAGCTGATCACCTGGCTGATCGGGCCGTGCCTCGATCCGGCCGGCCAGGAACGCGGCCAGCCCGGCCGCCGCCCGGATCACTACCGCCCGGTTCATCCGGTTGGGCCCGGCTCCCAGCGGTCCGCGCAGCCCAGCGGTCCCGAACCGGAGTGAGCCGGAGAAGCGCTTCCGCAGGTCCATCTCACTGCCGCGGTTCGACGGGCCGCCGCTGGTGCAGCGCTCTATCAGCAGGTCGAGTTCGCGCCGGGTGCGCGGATCGGGGTCGGCGTCGCGCCAGGCCATCGCTCGCCCGATCAGATCGGAGAGGCCAGCGTTGTCCACACCGGAAATCTACCGATCGAGCTGGCTGAAGCGGGACCCGCGCGAACCAGCTCACCCGATCCGGCGGATCACCTCGGCCAGCAGGGTGCCCACCCGGGTCGCCGCTTCCCGCCCGGCCGCGACCACGTCGGCGTGATCGAGCGGTCGCTCCGAGATGCCCGCGGCCAGGTTGGTCACCAGGGTGATCCCCAGGATCTCCAGCCCGGCCTGGCGGGCGGCGATCGCCTCCACTGCGGTGGACATGCCGACCAGATCACCGCCCAGAACGCCCAGCATCCGGATCTCGGCCGGAGTCTCGTACTGGGGCCCGCGCAACTGCACGTAGACCCCCTCGGGCAGGGCCGGGTCCACGGTCCGGCAGACGGCCCGCAGCCGGGCCGAATAGAGGTCGGTCAGGTCGATGAAGGTGGCGCCCTCCAGTGGGGTCGACCCGCTGAGATTCAGATGGTCATTGATCAGCACGGCTGTGCCCGGCGGCCATCGCGGATTCAGTGAACCGGCGCCGTTGGTCAGCACCACGGTCCGGCAGCCCGCGGCCGCCGCGGTGCGCATGCCGTGCGCCACCGCCCGCACGCCATGGCCTTCGAACAGATGCGTGCGAGAGCCGAGCACCAGCAGATGGCGGGCGGGCTGGCGCCTGGCGGCGTCCACCCGGACCGACCGGATCGTGCCCACATGACCGGCCATGCCGGAGACGTGGAAGCCGGGAATCTCCGTGGCAGGAATCTCCGTCACCGTCGTTCCGGCCAGATCCGCCGCTTGGGCCCAGCCGGATCCGGGCACCAGCGCGATGTCGTGCTTGACCCCGCCCGTCCGCTCGGCGATCACCGCTGCCGCCTGAGCGGCCAGTTCATCCGGATCGCAAGACGTTTCGCCGGTCACGCCGGCGGCACCTGGCCCTCGACGAAGGTGCAGGGCCGCTGGCGCAGGGCGTGCACGTAGTCGTCCGGAGCACCGCCGGCTTCGGCCGAGTCGGCCAGCATGCCGAGATACTTGGCCGAGGGCAGGCCGCCCTCGTAGGCCTTGAGCACGTGCACCCAGGCCAGCACGTCGCCGTCCAGGGTCTGCACCCGGACGTGGATCTTCTGCGAGACGCCGGTGGACAGGCCCTCCCATTCATCGAGCTGCTGCTCGTCCAGCTCGGTCACGTCATAGAGATTGACGAAGACCTGGTCGGCCGGATCCTCGACCAGAGTGGCCAGCGCCCCTTCCCAGGTGTTCTCCTCACCGCCGAAGGTCAGCCGCCAGCCGTTGAGCCAGCCCGAGCTGCGCAACGGCGAGTGCGGTGCCCGCAACGACATCCGCTCAGGGTCGAGGTTGCTGCCATACGCGGCGTACAAGGCCATGGGCACAGGGTAGAAGATCCGCGCGATCGCTGGCTTCTCCCGCCGCGGGCAGTTGTGATGCGACACGCCCAGCGTGCCGGAGCCGAACTGCCCGCACTGATGGGCGGGGCAGGCGCGGGCCGGCCCGGAGGTGACCGACAATGGAACCGTGAGCGGAACCAGAGGGCCGGTCCGGGTGGTCATCGTCGGCGGAGGGCCAGGAGGATACGAGGCGGCGCTGGTGGCGGCTCAGCTGCGGGCCGACGTCACCGTCGTGGACGACGCCGGGCTGGGCGGTGCCGCCGTCCTCACCGACGTGGTGCCGAGCAAGACGCTGATCGCGACCGCCGAAGTGCTGACCACGGTGAGCGGCGCGCACGAGCTGGGCATCAGCGGGCTGGGCCACGCTCAGGCCGACCTGGGTTCGGTGAACCGCCGGGTGAAGCTGCTGGCCCAGGCCCAGTCCAGCGACATCCGGGCCCGGGTGGAGAGCGAGGGTGTGCGGATCGTCCAGGCCCGCGGCGAGCTGGAGGGGCCGGACCGGGTGATCGCCGGCGGCCAGGTGTTCCCCGCCGACGTCCTGCTGCTGGCGGTCGGGGCCCGCCCGCGCGAGCTGCCCGATGCCCAGCCGGACGGCGAGCGGATCCTGACCTGGACCCAGCTCTACGACCTCGGCGAACTGCCCCCGCGGCTGATCGTGGTCGGTTCGGGTGTCACCGGGGCCGAGTTCGCCAGCGCCTACGACGCGTTGGGTGCCTCGGTGGTGCTGGTGTCGAGCCGGGACCGGGTGTTGCCCGGCGAGGATCCAGACGCCGCTGCGGTGCTGCAGAACGTTTTTCGGCGCCGGGGGATGGAGGTGCTGGCCCGGTCCCGGGCGCAGGCGGTGAAGCGGACCGGGGACGGGGTGGTGGTGACTCTGACCGACGGCCAGACGGTGGAGGGAAGTCACTGCCTGATGGCGGTGGGCTCGGTCCCGAACACCAGCGGGCTCGGCCTGGAGACCGCCGGGGTGGAGCTCAGCGAGTCAGGACATATTGTGGTGGATCGGGTTTCGCGCACCTCGGCCCGTGGCGTCTACGCGGCCGGAGACTGCACCGGCGTGCTGGCGCTGGCCTCGGTGGCGGCCATGCAGGGCCGGATCGCGATGTGGCACTCGCTCGGCGATGCGGTGGCCCCGCTCAAGCTGGGCCTGGTGTCGTCCAACGTGTTCACCGCCCCGGAGATCGCTACCGTGGGCACAACCCAGGCGCAGGTGGAAGCCGGTGAGAGCCAGGCGGTTTCGGTGAAGCTGCCGCTGGCCGGTAATCCACGGGCCAAGATGCAGGGCATCCACGACGGGTTCGTGAAGCTGTTCGCCGCTCCGGAGTCTGGGCGCGTGCTCGGCGGAGTGGTGGTGGCGCCGCGGGCGTCGGAGCTGATCCACCCGATCACACTGGCGGTTTCGAAGCGCCTGACCGTGGACGACGTCAGCTCGGCGTTCACCGTGTACCCATCGCTGAGCGGCTCCATCGCCGAAGCGGCCCGGCGGTTGCACCACGGTGCATGATCTGCTGTTCCCAAGATTTTCGTCTCGGCCCTCAAATATGTTCTCCTGAGCGCACTTTCGAGGGCTGAACCGGTGATCAGGAAGCGATCGGGAGGCCAGGCGGTTTCATCCGGGGCCAGCCCTAGTCCTTCAGTTCGCAGATGGTGGCGCCGGACGTGACGGTCTGGCCGACCTCGGCGCTCAGCGCGGTGACGGTACCGGCCTTGTGCGCGGTCAGCGGCTGCTCCATCTTCATCGCCTCGAGCACGACAACGAGTTCACCGGCGTCCACGTGCTGACCCTCGTCAACCGCGACCTTCACGATGGTGCCCTGCATCGGCGAGGTGAGTGCGTCACCGCC
>CALMAR010000379.1 GCA_937859855.1 uncultured Kineosporia sp. | reverse complement strand
CCAGGGCGCTGGCGCCGCCTGAACCGGCAGACGAACCATGCCGACTCCACTGGAGCCCACTGACACCCCCGACCAACACCTGGGGGGCCAGCGCTGGCCCAACATCGTCCTGCCCGATCACACCGGAGTGCAGCGCGACCTGTCGGAGGTGTGCGGCGGTGACCCCATCTTGCTGCACACCTGGCGCGGCACGTTCTGCCCGAAGGAGCAGACGTTCTTCCGGCACGTCCTGCTCCCGTTGCAAGACGAAAACGATGTCGCCTACACGCGCATTGTCAGCTTGTCGACCGAGCCGCCGGCGGTGGCCTACGCTTTCCGAGCTGGTCTCGGCGCCCGATGGACCTTTCTCTGCGATGTCGACCGGGCTGTGCTCGACCAGACCGGCCTGGTCGAGACGACGGACACCGTTCACCATCCGTACGCGCCCTACGCCTACCTACTCAAGCCAGACCTCACGATCGCCGCAGCGTGGAACGGGTACTGGTACTGGGGCCGGCCCACCACCGAGGACATCCGTCAGGCGATGCGCCGGGCCATCCGAAACGTTCAGGCCGACAGCTGGCGCGTTCCCCGTCAGGCCGGCTGATGAGCTGGGTCTGGCTGGCCAACCTCTCCGGCTCCGAGCTGTTGACAAGCCACGCGCCGCCGTTGACGACGGCAGAGTGGCAGGGCGGACATTTGTGCGCATGGCCATCTGGCCGTAAGCCTCACACCGCGGCGGCACGCGCCGACGCTGCCTTCATCGATCCGGAAGGCCCCGCCACCGATATCACTGTGCAGATCATCGAGCCAGGCCGCGAGCCGCTGTTCGATGATCCCTCGGTCCAGGGGCTGCTGCGCGCACTGGCTCGCTACGACGAGCCCGGCTTGGGGGCGATGACCACACTGACCCGCGACAGTTCGCACTGGGCCGGTGCTGTTTTCGTGGGGCACGTGGATTTCCGCGCCTTGGGTACGCTGGGACCGGTCCATTACGGGCACCTGAGGGCCGGATTCGCCTCGTCACGCCGGCAGGTGCTGACCGGGACCCAGCGCAACGCCGGCGCTCCATGGCCCGCAACCGGCTAGTCGACGCAGGCAGAGAGCCACGGCTGTAGCGCGTACCTGAAACCGGTCGCCAGGCCGCGGCCTGGCTCGCAGTTCGAGCCAGGATTGGACGTCGCGGGGGGCTTCGCCGCGCGGTCGCGCAGCAGGCGGCCAAGGCACCACGCCGGGACGACGATGCGCTGGATACCACCGAGACCCGTGATGGCTCGGCTGTGAAGCCTTGATCGTTCGCCTGCGTGGCCAGCGCCATCCGGCCGAAGCTAGGCCTGACTGTGCCCCCGGCGGATGCGAGCCGCCGGAGCCACTACCGAATCAGCCTGTCATCTGTCGATGGGGAAATGGCTACAGGATGCTGACGTTGGGGGCACCCGATCTGCGCGCCCTTACGGATTGCGAACACGACATCGATTGACGAAATGGAATGCCCTTTCCGTGGCACTAAGGATGTACCGGTGGAAGAGCGCCGGAAACAGGAGGCGCCTCAAAGGCGCCGCTCACGGAAGGAATTCGCATGAGGCAACCCCTCTTCGGGCTGACGAGGCGCCGTACTGCCCAGCTCCTGGCAGTCTCGGCAGTCATCGTCAGTGTCAGCGGCTTTGGCGCAGCAGCGCGGGCCGGGACATCGGCGCCGGCCCAAACCCCGCCACCGACCGGCAGTGCGCAGGGTCTCGGGCAGCTCAGTGGGCTACTGCCGCGCGATCACCTCACCGAGGAGAGCGCGATCAATGTTGATCTGAGCAAGCAGTCGGTGCGATTGCCCCTCTACGAGGGCAAGTCCGGTGGAAAGACGGTCTGGTACGTCCTGCTCGACGCATCCGACAAGGGCCTAGCTGACGATCTGGGGGTGAACTATGTGCCGAAGCTGTACAACCTGGCGATCGGCTGCGCGGAGTGCGTGCAGACTGTGTCGCTTGAACCCACGACGCCCCAGACGAACCGGTTCGGGCAGGCCAAAGTTGACTTCCCCGGCGCGCCCGACTTCAGCCCCACCCGCGTCGCGACGCCCGGGCCTGACGGCTTCCCGCTGAGTAAGTTCCAGCCGGGCGCGGTTGCCGCCCACGGCTATAGCCCGTTCATCCGTATCAAGGGATCTCCCGTTCTGTACAACGCGCCGATCGTCGCCGTCGGTGACGGGAACTTCGATGTCACTCATCACACCAACACCGCGGACCGGGTTCTTGGAATCCACTTGGCCGGTAAAGGTGCGCATGGTCTTGCGAAGTCCGGCCAGTACGAGGACAACTGGGTTGACCTTCTCTTCGTGAAGGGCTTCGACGCCGGCCAGCCGATCGTGTACCTCAGCACGGATGCCGGCCAACCGCTGACCGCCGTACTCGAACGTTCCACCTACGTTCCCGCTCTGGACAAGGCGGCCTACGCAGGCGGCGACGACTTCCTGGGGTCTGCCCGGGAGCGCCTGTTCGGATTTATCAATGGCCAGACCGGTAAGGACAACCCACAGGCCCAGGGATTCCAGCACCTAGCCAAAGACGGGCTAATCAGTCGTGACGCGGACGCGAGTGACACCGAATTGATCGATGCCTTGCGCAACGGCGGCGACCTGCTCAACGTGTTCGGCGACTTCCCGACTCTGAGCGACCCTCGCCACTCGGACGCCTACAGCCCTCTGTGGGACGCCCAGCTGGGCCTGTGGACCGACAAAGCGGTCCAGGCAGGCCTGAACAAGCGGCAGACGGACGAGAACACGGTGCTGAACCTAGCCGCGGAGCATCCAGATCTGCTCACCGGCGTGGACCCGGCCACAGGTAAACCAACCCTGTACGGGTCGGTGGGTGTGGACATCAACTGCGCCGTAATCGGATTCACCGCTAAGCCACCCACCGAAGGGCAGGCCGATCCGGTGCCGTTCGGACAGTTCCCGCCACTCTGATCCCGGTCCCGGCATCGGTGCGGACAGCCTTCGCACCGATGCCGGGCACATCATTCGATGCGGACTGGCCCAGGACCGTCTCGTCGCCATCGAGGCGCCGTTCCTCTCGGCCTAGGCGTCACGTCGAAGAAGCCAGGTAGCTGAGCAACATCTGACGCATCCTGGTCCGCCCGCGATGCAGGAGAAGCCGGACGTGACCCGATTCCAGCTGGAGGTGCTGGCTGATGTGGCTGGTCGAAAGTCCATCCACGTCGTGCAGTTTCACGACGACCCGTTGCCAATGCGACAGCTGGGACAGCGCAATACCCACCAACTGCGAGATCTCGCGCCGGAGCATGACATCCTCCGGTTCCTCACCCCAGCGTCGCGGAGGCTGAGCCCAATGCCGGGGCGAGGCGAACTCGTCGGAGATGTAGACGGTCCACGCCGGAGCCGAAAGACCATCCATTTCGTCAGGTGTCACTGCCACGGGGATAGATCGCCGCTCTCTCGCGGCGTAGGAGGCAGCCGTGTTGAACAGGATCCGGTAGATCCACGTCTTGAGATTCGATCGCCGCTCGAAGTTGTCGAGGCCTTCCACCACGGCCAACCAGGTTTCCTGGACGACCTCCTCGGCTACGGCACTCGACCCGACCACGGAACGGGCGGCCCGCAGCATGCCGGGCGTCATGCTCTCGACCAAGGTTCCGTACACGACCTCGTCTCCCGCGCGCAGCCTGGCGAGAACCGAACGATCGGGAGCAACCGTTGCCGGGGGGAGACTCTCGGCCGTCATCTCCGCCCGCGCATGGTTACGCGACCGGTGGTCTCATGGCCGCCCATGGCATCTGAGACTAGATAACTGATCCCTGCCGACCTTGGTCCAATCGGGACCAGTGAAAGTGGACCGCATGGCTTTCTGGACGACGTCGGGCGAGATGCTCGTCATCCTCACCCGGCCCGGCGGTGGACCGGTCGGAGAGCAGCTGCGCCAGCAGTTGCTCGAAGCGATAAAGGCCGGGCGGCTGGCGCCCGGGGCGCGCCTGCCGCCTTCCCGGCAGATGGCCCTGGATCTAGGCGTTGCCCGGGGTACGGTGGTCGACGCTTACGGCCGGCTGGCGGACGAGGGCTATCTGATCACCCGGCCAGGCTCCGCGACCGTGGTCGCGGCCGACGTGCCCGCTCGCCCGGCCGAACTCATGGCAGCCATTGCATTGCCGGACGAGGCCGCAATCGACTTGCGGCCCGGAGCACCTGATTTGGCGTCCTTCCCTCGCTCAACCTGGGCGGCAGCGACTTCCGCCGCAGTGCGCACGGTCCCAGATCTCGAGCTTGGCTATGTTCCGCCCTGGGGCGTCATGGACCTCCGGTCGCAACTGAGCGGACGTCTGGCTCGCACGCGACATGTCCAAGCGTCGCCCGACGGCGTCATTGTGGTCAGCGGCGCGACTCAGGGAATCACGCTGACGTGTCGCGTATTAGCCGACCACGGACATCACGAATTGGCGGTCGAAGATCCGAGCAACGCTGTCCAGCGCACTGTGCTCTCCCGATACATGCCGTCTATCCGCGAAGTGCCCGTCGACGATGAGGGCATCAACGTCGACGCGCTCAGCCGATCCGCTGCCCGCGCGGTGCTCGTGACACCAGCACACCAGCACCCCACCGGAGTGGTGTTGAGCACTGCCCGGCGTGCAGCTCTGGTGAGGTGGGCGGAATCGGTGGACGGTTTGATCATCGAGGACGACTACGACGCAGAGTTTCAGTTCGGCCGGCAGTCGCCACCCTCGCTGCAGTCTCTGTCCCCCTCACGGGTCGTCTACGTCGGATCTGTGAGTAAGACGCTGGCGCCGGCAGTGCGAGTGGGGTGGCTGGTGCCACCGCCGCACCTGGTTCCGGCGCTGACAGCGATCAAGCGTGACGACGACTTCGGGACCTCTGCGATCTCCCAGCACACGCTGGCTGCCATGATGAGGGCCGGTGGCTACGACCGGCACATCAGGCGGCAGAAGGCCGCCTACCGCGCCCGGCGGAAGGCACTCGTGAACGCCCTGACGAGGCGTTTACCCGGGTGGCGGATCCGAGGATCCTCAGCAGGAC
>CALMAR010000378.1 GCA_937859855.1 uncultured Kineosporia sp. | reverse complement strand
GCCGGGGTGGGCGCGCGCCTGCTGCGCGAACGGAGTCAGCGTGTCCCAGGGAAAGTCCGGCAGTTTGACCTGGCTCATCAACCGGCCGGACCTACTCGTCGTGCTCCTGCGGCGGCAGCGCCGCGATCAGCGGGTGGTCCTTGGGGATCAGGCCGAGCTTGGCCGCGCCCCCGGGCGAACCCAGATCCTCGAAGAATTCGACGTTGGCCTTGTAGTAGCCAGCCCATTCCTCGGGGGTGTCGTCCTCGTAGTAGATCGCCTCCACCGGGCAGACGGGCTCGCAGGCACCGCAGTCGACGCATTCGTCCGGGTGGATGTAGAGCATCCGTTCACCCTCGTAGTGCAGTCCACCGGACATTCCTCGATGCACGCCTTGTCCTTCAGATCCACGCAAGGCTGTGCGATGACGTAGGTCACGTCGGGGCCTCCAGGTACAACAACTCAGAATTGAGGGCGTGCCTAGTATCACCGATCAGCCGTAACCTCGTCGCCGGAGGGTCCTCCGTATGCCGTCATCGTCTCCTCGCCCGGCCATCGCCTGGGAGAACCACGTCGGTGAGCGGGTCGTGGTCCGGACCCGGACGCCGCAGGGTCTGGCCGATGTCCTCGGCGATCTGATCGAGGCCAGTTCGGCGGCGCTGCTGATCCGGACCCGCCGCGGCGATCGAGAGGTTGATCGGTCGCTGATCGTGGCTGGCCATCCGGTCCCGCCGGCTCCGGATCGACCCGCTCCCCCGCACCGGGCTCTGTCGGTCGGCACCCTGGAACTGGTGATGGCGCAGCACTGGGTGGCCCCGGATCAGGACTGGGTGGGCGGCTGGCTGTTGCGGGCCGCGGCCGGGTTCACCAACCGGGCCAACTCCGTGCTGGCGGTCGGCGAGCCGGGGATGCCGATGGATTCGGCCCTGATCGAAGTGATCGACTGGTACGCGGGCCGCTCACAGCGGCCGATCGCCGCCTCGCCCGAGCCGCGGCTGAACGAGGACGACACGGAGCAGTTGCTGTGGGCAGCCAGCGCCTTCCTGTCCGCACAGTGGGCCGCGATCCCCGGGGCCGGGGCCTACGTGCTGACCGCAGCCACCGGGAACCTGCGGGACGGCACGCCCGATCTGCCCGCTGGACTGTCCCTCGCCCTGGACGAGGCACCGGACCCCGGCTGGCTGGCCCAGTACCACTACAAGGGTCAGGATCTGCCGGAGGTGGGCCGGGTTCTGCTCACTTCGGCTCCGGCACAGACGTTCATCTCGATCCGGGATGGCGCCAGCACGGTCGCCGTGGCCCGGGTATCGGTGGCGCAGCGCTGGGCCGGGCTGACCGCGGTGGAGGTGGCGCCGGCCCACCGGCGGCAGGGGCTGGCCCGGGCGATGCTGGGTGCGGCCTGCGAATGGGCCTGGCGACAGGGCTGTGCCAGTGCCTTCATCCAGGTCGGCGAGAGCAATGCTGCTGCCCAGCGGCTCTACCTCTCCGCTGGTTTCGAGCATCATCACCGCTACGAATACCTCACCCCGGCCGCGAGTTGAGCCCCGTTGGGCACGAGGTTGTCATCGGCCGTAGGCGCCGCAGCCGCGACTATCCGGCCGGGACTTCGGACGGCGGCAGCTCGCCGAGCAGCTGGCTGAGCCGCTGGCGGGCGTCGTCCACCGCGGTCATCAGCGCTGGCAGCCGGCCCAGGCAGGCGCCGATGTCGCTGCGGCGGCAGTCCAGCTCGATCTCCCGGCCGACGTGGGCCACCTGCTCGGCGCCCAGGTTGAGGGCGGCGCCCACCAGGGTGTGCGCATGCCGATGGGTCGCTTCGACGTCACCGCTGGTCAGAGCCTCGGCCAGATGGGCGAGCAGTTCCACCGAGCGAGCGCCGAAGGACGCCACGATGTCGCGCACCAGGTCCAGCTCAACCGGTGTGCCATCGCCCAGCAGTCCCCCGCTCCGGGTCCCCATCGCCCCCCCAGCCGGGGCCGGCTCGCCGGACGGCCGGGGAACGGGTAGCCCGCCCAGCTGAGCCGCGGGCTGAGCCGCGGGCTGAGCCGCGGGCTGAGCCGCTGGCTGAGCGGTGGGCTGAGCCGGGGCTTCCCGCCGTCCTCCGGTGGTCACCCACTCCGGAACCTCGGACGATTCCGTCCACGGATCGAGGGGCGGGCTGGCCGGGTCGCGGTGCAACCAGCGGATCAGGGTGGCCTTCAGGGTGACCGCGCGGACCGGCTTACCGACGAAGTCGTCCATGCCAGCCTCGAAGCAGCGTTTCCGATCGGCCTCGAACGTGGCCGCGGTCATCGCGATCACCGGTGTGCGCCGGGGGTTCTCGGCACCCGCGGGCTGCCCCGCCTCACGCGCCCGCAGCTGCCGGGTGGCGGCGAACCCGTCCAGTCTGGGCATCTGGCAGTCCATCAGGATGATGTCGTAGCTGGTGGCCGCGGACAGATCGAGCGCCTCGTAGCCGTCCTTGGCGACGTCGGCCTGGTAGCCGAGCTGGTTGAGGATTCCCAGGGCCACGGTCTGATTGATCTCGTTGTCCTCGACCAGCAGGATCTTGGCGGACTCGAACGCCCGGCCGGCGGCGTGGCGGCCCGCGGTTTCGGACGGCGGCGGGTTCACCGGCACCCGGCTGAGCGCGTTGAACAGCGCCGACTGCTGCACCGGTTTGGTCAGGGTGGCTGAGATAGCGTGCACCGCTGCGATATTGGCGTCCACACCCTGATCCGAGGTGAGCAGGATGAGCGGCAGGGTCGCCATTCCAGGCAGCGCTCTGATCGCCTGGGCCAGCTCCAGGCCACTGGTCTCCGGCATGTGCATGTCGATCACGGCCAGGTCGTAGCCACCCGGGGTCTCCGGAGAGGTCAGCAGCTCCATGGCCGCGGAAGGTGAATCGGCGATCACCGGGCGCATCCCCCAGCTGGTCAGCTGAGTCTGCATCACCAGCCGGTTCACCTCGTTGTCGTCGACCACCAGCACGCCCAGGCCCCGGGCATCGCTGCCGCGCATCACCGGCTCGGTGGCCGCGGCCGGACCGAACAGCAGCTCGACGCTGAATGTCGCCCCGCGCCCGGCGGCGCTGCGGACAGTGATCGCACCGCCCATCATCTCGGCCAGCCGGCGAGAGATCGACAGCCCCAGGCCGGTACCGCCGTAGGCCCGGGTGACGCCCTCGTCGGCCTGCCGGAACGGCTCGAACAGCTGGTCCAGCAGGCTCTGCTCGATCCCGATCCCGGTGTCGGCCACCTCGAACACGATGCTCAGCCGGTTCTCGCCGCGAGGCGGCCCCGGTGCCACCCGCAGACTCACGCTCCCGGCCTGGGTGAACTTGACCGCGTTGTGGGCCAGATTGAGCAGGATCTGCCGCACCCGGCCCGGATCACCATTGACCGCGGCGGGCAGATCGTCGTGATAACTCACCTGCAGATCCAGGCCCTTGGCCTCGGCACTGGGCCGGACCAGG
Source organism: uncultured Kineosporia sp. (assembly GCA_937859855.1). Next base: position 20,952 of record CALMAR010000378.1, on the reverse strand, counting down.
GTGATCACGTCCCCGGTGACGTCCTGCAGCCGGAAGTCCACGTGGTCCAGCACCAGCCGGTCGGCCTCGATCTTGGAGAAGTCGAGGATGTCGTTGATCACCGAGAGCAGCGCGTCCCCGGCGGTGCGGATCCCGTCCACGTACCGGGCCTGATCCTGGTCGAGGGGGGTCAGGGCCAGCAGGTCGGTCAGCCGGATCACGCCGTTCATCGGTGTTCTGATCTCGTGGCTCATGGTGGCCACGAACTCCGACTTCAGCCGGGACGCCTCCAGCGCCTGGTCGCGGGCGTCCCCCAGTGCCCGCTCCAGCTCCTTGCGCCCGGTGATGTCCCGGCCAACGGCATAGATCAGCTCATTGCGGGGATCAGGGGCCACGGTCCACAGCAGCACCCGAGGTTCGTCCTGAGCTGGCGCCAGGTACTGGGTTTCGAAGCTGACCACTTGCAACGAGCCATCGGCGAACTGATGCGGATCCCAGCGAGTGGACGCGTCGGCGGCGAACACCTCAGTGAAGGTGTGGCCGATCACCAGTTCCCGGGGGAGGCCCAGTTCCGCCGTCCAGACCGGATTGACCTGGAGCAGGCGCCCATCCAGATCCATCACCGCCATGAAGTCCTGGGACAACTGGAACAGCTGCTCGACCCGGTCCCGGGCACTGTTGCGCTCAGTGACGTCCCGCAGCGATCCGAGCACGCTGACTTCGTCCCGGACCTCGACCGACCCGTCGATCGCGCTCCGGCCGATCCGGGTCGCCGAGAAACTGCAGTCCACCGTGCGCGACTGCGGCCCGGTGGTCCGGGCCACGAACGTGACCCGTTCACCGGTATTGAGCAGATGTTTGATCTCGGCCCGCAGGCCGGCTCCGGTCTCAGCCACCAGCAGGTCGAACAGCGACTGGCCCAGCAGCTCTTCCAGCGGAACACCGAACACATCACTGGAGGCCCGGGACGCGTAGAGGATCCGTCCGTCCTTCCTGGCCCGGACCAAGGAGTCCGGTGATGATTCGGCCAGCGCGGCCAGGACCCGCTGCCCTTCCTCGGCCTCCTCCCGGGCCTTGTCCCGTGCCCGCCGGGCCAGGTCACGCGACCTGGCGATCGGCACCAGCGCGATCAGGGACAGAACGGAAGCAGCGACCGACGCCAACCGGAAGATGGTGTCGGAATGCGGGAACTGGAACTGGGTGGCCCGGCTCTCGTCCAAGGCCGATGCCACGGCCAGGCCGGTGGCCGCTATCAGCAACAGCGCCGCCGCCAGGAGCGGACGCCGCCAGCGCGGGCCTCGCCCTTTCCCCCGGCTCGTCACTCGCTGAGTTTCGGCCGATTCCGGGTCTGGCTTGAACCTGGGCGGCGTCTGGGCCGATCAGCCGCACCGAGCGGTCATCCCCAGGCCGAATCACGGTAATCGTGTCGTTGTACACCTCTGGCCGGGATCAACCTGTGCCGGTGGCCGACGGGATGGGTTTTCGGCCCCCAGACCACCCGGCTCACCCGGCTCACCCGTCCCGGCCGTCCCGGCACTGGTCCGGGGCCAGGAAGGAACGGGCGCCCTGGCTGCGCAGTGCGCCTCACTGGCGAGATCCTGGAGCCGTTGCCCCGCGCGGTGAGGACAGCACCGGCATGGCCCGGACCAGCGAAAGTCAGTCCAAACGGCGATAGGCGCCGCGATGATAGAGCAGGGCTGAACCGGGCCGGTCGGACACCTCGACGTCCACCACTTCCCCCACCACGATGCTGTGATCTCCGCCCGGGTAGACCGCGGCCGTGCGGCATTCGATCGTCGCCAGCGCGTCGTCCAGCAGGGCCGCGCCGGTCTGCGGCCCTGGGTGGTGCGCCATCAGCTCGAGCTGGCCGTGCAAAGGCCTGCCGCGGTTGGAGAGCCACTCCGCGATCGGCCGGCTGTCACCGTTCAGCACGCTCACGGCCCAGAATCCGGCGTCCAGCACGGCGTCATGGAAACGCGCCTCGACGTCCACACAGACCAGCACCAGCACCGGATCGAGCGATACCGAGGTGAAGGCGTTCACCGTCATCGCGTGATCGAGATCGGCGGCCCTGGTGGTGGCGACGCAGATCCCGGTGGCGAATCGCCCCGCCGCCCGGCGGAAGAGAAACGGATCGACCGGGACCGCAGACCCGCCCGCGACCTCCTGTCGCGCACCGTGGCTCACCGGTTCAGCCTACGGGGCTCTCGCTGGCTCGGCCCAGGCGGCCGTGAGCTGTTCAGTCCGGAGGATCAGGCGGCCGCCGCCGCGGCGTCCCGCAGTACTTGGTCGATCTCGTCACCGATCAGCTCGTGCCGTGCGATCAGCGCGTCCCGCAGCGCCGCCACCAGATGCCGGTTGGCCGCCAGCAGGTCACCGGCCTGCCGGCGCTGCCGCTCCAGCAGGGCCTCGACCATGGTCCGGGCCTGCGCATCGCCCAGCACGGTGGAGGTGAGATCACCGCCCAGGGCGCCGGGCCGGGCGGCCGCGAACGAGATCAACGTGTCGTCCATTCCCGAGGCGCCGACCATCTGGGCCGCCACCGTGGTGGCGTAGGCCAGGTCTCCGCCTGGCCCGGTCGAGATGTCACCGAAGAACAGCTGCTCGGCCACCTGGCCACCGAAGGCGATCTGGATCAGTCCCTCGAGCTCTCGCCGGGACCTGGTGTAGACATCCTCCCGGTCACCGTGCGCCAGCAGGCCGAGTGATCCGGCTCGCTTGATGATGGTCAGGATCTCCAGCCGCCGGTGCGGGGCGACCAGATGAGCCACCACCGCATGACCGGCCTCGTGGGTGGCGATCAGTGCGCGCTCGTGCTCGGTGTAGCCGACCGGCTGACCCAGGCCGATCTGGGTGAGCATCCGTGCTCGTTCCAGATCGGCCCAGGACATCTGAGGTGAGCCTCGCCGCACCGCACAGACCAGCGCCTCGTCGAAGAGGTTCTCGATCTGCACCGGGCTCAGCCCCTGGGTGACGCCGGCCAGGGCGTCCCGGCGTTCGGGCCGGTCGAGTTCCGGGACGTGGGCCTTGCGGGCCAGGAAGTGGTCGATCAGCTCACGCCGCCCGGACTGGTCGGGCAGTTCGAAGACCAGGCGGCGGTCGAACCGGCCAGGCCGCAGCAGGGCGGGATCGAGCGCGCTGGCCCGGTTGGTGGCCGCGATCACCAGCACCTCCACCGGCTTCGGCCGGGGCCGGGGAATCTGCCGGTGCGCGGGCAGGAGCAGGTTGACAGCGTCCGCCACCTTGGCCTGGGCCCGCTGCCAGCCGGTCGGGATGTCGAACGACTGCATCTGCACCAGCAGTTCGTTCACCACCCCGCCGACGCCTTCGGAGACGACATTGTGGTTCTGCACCGGCTGCGCTGGCTGCACCGCGGCGAGCATGGGCAGGCCCTCGAGCCCGCCACAGCCGAGCACGCTGCTGTGAGCGGCCGGCGCCGGGCTCATGCCGTTCATGCCGCCGCGCACGGTGGCGATGGCGTCGATCTCCTCGATGAAACCGATCGCGCCACCCTCGCGCCGGGCCGCCTTGCGCAGTGCCGTGAAGTACGAACGGATCTTGCGCGCGGTTGCGCCGTAGTACATGGACTGGAACGACGTCGCCGAGACGAACAGGAACGGGACGCCGGCCTCGGCCGCCATGGCCTTGGCCAGGTGGGTTTTACCGGTGCCGGGCGCGCCTTCGAAAAGCAGTCCCCGGCGCGGAGTTCCGCCCATTTGACGGCGGAACGTGGCACCGGCCAGGAACAGGTCGAGGCTGCGGCGGGCTTCGTCGGTAACCGGCCCGATGCCCTTGACGTCCGTCATCCGGACGTCGATCTGTTCCGGCCGGAAGGTGATGTGCGGTGAGCGGCCGGCCACCACCGTGGTGCCGAACATGACCCCGATCAGAACCACGAAGAACGCACCGCTCATCAGGTACAGCGGGTCGACGGAGGGCAGATGGGGCCAGCCGACCGGGTTCCCGGCCAGCAGGCGCTGCCAGAGCACGACGTTGATCAGGGCCCCGGCGACCCCGATCACGCTCAGCCGCTTGAGGCGCCGGCGTTCTCGGGCCCGGGCCACATCCCGGCCGCCGAGCCAGTGCTGGACCTGCTCCTGCGGGGTGGCCTGTTCTGGACTGGGCACCTGTCCTCCATCGTCGATGGACCCAGCACAGGCCACAGCAGACGCCGAGGGCGGCCGAACGCTCGGCTGTGACTCTTCCGGCAGTCACCCGGATGCCGGAGTGGAACTCTGAGCACGCATTGACTACGAGCAGTCACCATCGGCATCGGGCGCCGGGCCCTGCTGGTTCGCTCAGAGCAGCCCCAGGCTTCCGGCGAAGCCGCGAAGCCGGGCGGCCATGGCCGCGGGAACCTCGGCCACCGTGAAGTGGCCGCCCTCGTCCAGGCGCTCGAAAGTCCGGAGATCTCGGTAGAAACCACGCGCCAGCGACTCGGGATAGTCGCTCTCGTGCCGCTGGATGTGGACTGATGCCGGCACCTCGACCGGCGGCATCGGACCGGCCTGGTCGGCGCCTTCGTAGTAGGGCCGGAACGACGAGGCGATGGTCTGGGTAGACCAGTAGATCATCGCCTCGGTGAGGATCCGGTCACGGGAGATGCGGCGCTCCAGGTCGGCCGGGCGCTCCGCCGGAGTGTCGCTCCACTCGGCCAGCTTCTCGGTGAGCCACCCGAGCAGACCGGCGGGCGAGTCGTTCAGGGCCAGAGCGAGAGTGTCGGGCCGGGTCGCCTGGACGTGCCCGTAGGCGCCGTCGCTCTCGTGGAAGGCGGCGATGCGGGCGAAGAAGGCGACCTCCTCCGGCTCGGTCAGCTCCTGCCGCTCGGCCTTCGACGGGAAGTGGGCATGGGCGACAAGGATGCCCGCGACCGCCTCCGGATGGGTCGCCGCGATCAGATCGCTGACGTTGGCCGAGACATCTTCGCCGTAACTGAGATAGCGCCGGTAGCCGAGCACGTCGCTCATCAGGGCGTGCATCGAGGCGGCCAGGCGCGTTTCGGTCATGGCTCCGGTGGCGTACGGGGTGGAGAAGGCGAAGCCGGGAAAACTCGGAACCACCACGTGGAAGTCCGGCAGCAGATCGGCGAACTCGAGTTGCAGCGCGAACGTGTGCGGCCAGCCGTGCATGATCAGCAGGGCAGGAGCATCGGCCTGGGCGGATCGCTGATGGACGAAGTGCAGCCGCGTGTCATCGACGTCCGCCACGAACTGCGGGTGCTGGTTGAGCCAGCGTTCCCGTGCGCGCCAGTCCCACTCGAGCCACGAGGTGAGCAGTTCACGCAGGTAGGCATCCGACATCCCCGACGGCGGGCGCCGGGGCGAGTCGCCCACGAAGCGAGTGCGGCCCAGCCGGTGCCGCAGATCGTCCAGGGTCCCGGCGGCGACATGCACCTCGAACTGACGTGCCTGGGGCATCCGGTCATTCCGTTCTACGGTCTGGTCTTTGTCAGCGAGCGTCAGATTCCAGCGAAGATGTCGGTCTCCCGGCCCTGATGATCAAATGGGCCGGCCGGTTCACCCCGGACCAGGTGGAAGAACTCGGAGCCCAGAACCGGCTGGAAGAAGCCGTTGCTCAGGCCGAAGTATTCGTCGTCGCCGGTGACCATGATCTGGGTCCGATGGGCTCGTAGTGCCTCAACCTTGGCGGCTCGGTGGACCTGCGCGTCGATGGCCGTGGTGACCTGCGCGTCTGGGACCACCATGCTGGGCAGCCGGCCATCCGGGTCCAGCCCGGCCCGCAACTGCGGCTGTGCGGCTACCCGGGCCAGGGACTCCCGGGCCAGCGACCGTGGCATAACGATCCAGTACAGCTTCTTCACCCGCCAGGCGGTTTCACCGGCAGGTCCGCAGATCGCTGCCAGCTCGGCCGCCCGCATGGTGATCAGATGCGCGCGCACATGATCCGGATGGCCATATCCACCACCCGGCTCGTAGGTCACCACTACCTGCGGCCGGGCTGAACGGATCACCTCGGCCAGCAGTTCGGCCTCCGCCTCGGCGTCCGCCACCGCGAAAGCCCCCACCGGCGGGTCCGGCGCCGGGATCACCACCCCCTCGTGGTCCAGCGCCATCCCCGAGTCGACGAACCGTTTCGCCGGGGCGCCCAGAAACCGGTGGTCCGTGACCCCGAGCGCTGCCATCGCCGCAGCCAGCTCCCGCTCCCGGAACGGCCCGAGAGTGCCGTCCGGACCGGTGGTCAGGTAGCTGAGGGTGGGCGGGATGATCTCGCCCTGCTCGCCCCGGGTGCAGGTGATCAGGGTGACCTGCGCCCCCTGGGACGCATAGCGGGCCATGGTGGCGCCGGTAGTGATCGTCTCGTCGTCGGGATGGGCATGCACCAGCAGCAACCGGCGATCCGCCGCGTCGCCGGGCCGCTCAGAATCGGTCAACCAGCGACCTTCTCGGGGTGGGTCACCTCACCGCTCTGGCCCGGGAAGTGGCAGGCGACCTGACGCCCTTCCTCGAGGTGCAGCGCCGGATCCTCCTGCTCGCACTTGGTCTGCGCCTTCCAGCACCGGGTTCGGAACCGGCACCCGGACGGCGGGTTGGCCGGGCTGGGCGGATCGCCCTGCAGCACGATCTGGGTGCCGCGGTCGCGCATGGTGGGGTCGGGCACCGGGACGGCCGACAGCAATGCCTGGGTGTAGGGATGCTGCGGGTTCTGGTACACCTGCTCCTGCTCGCCGATCTCCACGATCCGGCCCAGGTACATCACCGCGACCCGGTTCGAGATGTGCCGCACGACCGACAGGTCGTGTGCGATGAAGATCATCGAGATGCCCAGCTGATTCTGCAGGTCCTGCAGCAGGTTGATCACCTGGGCCTGCACCGAGACGTCGAGGGCCGAGACCGGCTCGTCGCAGATCAGCAGCTTGGGGTTCAGGGCCAGGCCGCGGGCGATCCCGATCCGCTGGCGCTGGCCGCCGGAGAACTGGTGCGGATATCGCTCGTAGTGCTCGGGGCTGAGACCAACCAGCGCCATCAGCTCCCGAACCCGGTCCCGGCGGCCGGATTTCGCCACCACGCCGGGATGGATGCTGAACGGCTCGGCGATGATCTCGCCGACCGTCATTCTCGGGTTGAGTGAGGTGTAGGGATCCTGGAAGATCATCTGGACGTCGCGCCGGTAGGCCTTCAGCGCCTTACCGTGCGACTCGGTCAGGCTGCGCCCGACCACGGTCACCGCGCCGCTCGACGACTTCTCCAGGCCGACCAGGAGCCGGGCCAGAGTCGACTTGCCGCAACCGGATTCGCCGACCACACCCAGGGTCTCCCCGGGGTAGACGACGAAATCGACGCCGTCCACCGCCTGGACCGCCCCGATCGAACGCTTGATCACAACTCCCTGGCGCAGCGGGAAGTGCTTGACCAGAGCATTGACCCGCAGCACCGGCTCCTCGGTGGTCACCGGCTTGACCATCTCAGTGGATGCCATGCGCGCGCACCTCCTCAGCGAAATGGCAGGCGGCCGACCAGTGCGGTCCCAGCTCCACCTGCGGCGGGGGCGGATCGGTGCGGCAGATGTCCTCGGCCCGGACGCACCGGGGCGCGAAGGGACAGCCCGGTGGAATGGCGGTCAGGCTGGGCGGCAGGCCAGGGATGGCGTAGAGCCGGGAGCCCTCACCGGTCAGCTTGGGCATCGAGTCCAGCAGGGCCCGGGTGTAGGGGTGCCCGGGAGAAGCGAACACGTTGTGGGTGCTGCCGTGCTCGATCACCCGCCCGGCGTACATCACGCAGATGTTGTCGGCCTCCTCAGCCACCACACCCAGGTCATGGGTGATCAGGATCAGGCCGCTTCCACTCTCCCGCCGCAGTTCGGCCAGCAGCTCCATCACCTGGGCCTGCACGGTGACGTCCAGTGCGGTGGTGGGTTCATCGGCGATGATCACGTCCGGATCCAGGGCGATCGACATCGCGATCATGATCCGCTGGCGCATACCGCCGGAGAACTGGTGCGGGTAATCACCGACCCGGGAGGCCGCGGCGGGGATCTTCACCCGCTCCATCAGCTCAATGGCCTTCTTCTTGGCATCCCGGCGGGACATTCCGCGATGCACGGTGAACATCTCACCGATCTGATATCCCACGCTGTACACCGGGTTCAGCGCCGACAGGGCATCTTGGAAGATGATCGATATCCGCTCGCCCCGAATGATCCGGCGTTCTTTCTCAGCCATGGTCAGCAGTTCCCGGCCCCGGAACTGGACCGAACCGCCGGTGATCCGGGCCGGCGGAACGTCCAGGATGCCCATGATCGCCTGAGCGGTCACCGACTTGCCCGATCCCGACTCGCCGAGGATGGCCAGGGTCTGGCCCGCGTTCAGATCAAGATCGACACCGTTCACGGCGTGCGCGACACCGTCCCGGGTGCGGAACACCACATCCAGGCCCCGGACCCGCAGCAACGGCGCGGTGGCGCTGAGCCCCAGGTCCTGATCGGACAGTTCGCTCTGATCGCTGGCGACCTCCTGGCTCACCGGCTGGCTCCCAGGCTGCCGTCGGGAGCCGGCTCGGTGATCGGAGCGTCCTGATCGACGGGAATGGCGGGATCGATGGCGACCGCGGCGTTGGCCCCAGCCAGCGCCACACCGCCGTCGTCGTCGCTCAACTTGCCGGCCGCCTTCGGGTCCAGCGCCTCCTGCATCGCTTCACCGAGGGCGATGAAGGCCAGGACGGCCAGGGACAGGAAGATCGCCGGGAAGAACAACATGTGCGGGGTGGACCGGACGTAGGTGGATGCCTCATCGATCGCGATACCCCAGGAGATGGCCGGCGGCTGGAGACCGATGCCGAGGAACGACAGGGTGGCCTCCGCACCGATGTAGCTGCCCAGACTCAGGGTGGTGATCACGATCACCGGGCTGGCCGCATTCGGGATGATGTGCTTGCGGATGATCCAGGAGCGGCTTGCTCCCAGGGAGCGCGCCGCGCTGACGAAGTCGGCCTGTTTGACCTGGATCACCGACGATCGGGCCACCCGGGCGGTTGCGGTCCAGCCCAGCGCCGCGATCGCCACCGACACCTTGAGGATCGACCCGAACGCGCTGTTCTGCGGAGCGGGCAGCGCGACCAGGATGATGATGCTGCCCAGCAGGATCGGGATGGCGAAGAAGATGTCGGTCAGCCGGGACAGCAAGGCATCAACGATTCCGCCGTAGAACCCCGCGTAGATACCGATTCCGGCGCCGATGATCAGTGCCAGCGCGGTGGCCATGAAGCCCACCGTGATCGAGGCCCGGGCGCCGTACATGGTCAGCGCATACACGTCGCAGCCCTGTACGTCGTAACCGAACCAGGCCGACGCCGACGGCTCGCCCCGCGAGCGGGACGCCTGACATGCTCCCGGGTCGTTCGGATTGTGATGGGTGAACAACTGGGGTGCGATCGCCATCGCCACGAAGACGACGATCAGCACCGCCGAGGCCCAGAACACCCAGTTGCCGCGCAGGCTCAGCCAGGCGTCGCGGCGTAGTGACCGGGCGGCCTGCTGGGACACCGGGGAGCCCACAGCGGCGACCTGCGCGGCGTCCTCCACCGATTCGAGCGAGGAGAGCGCATCTGGATTACTCATATCTGATCCTCGGGTCCAGCGCCGCGTAGCACAGGTCGATGCCGAGGTTGACCAAGAGCACGATCAGCACCAGCACCGTCGTCACGCTGACGACGGTTGCATTCTCCCGCAATCGGACCGCGTGGAACAGCAGTCCACCGACGCCTTGGATGTTGAAGATTCCCTCGGTCACGATGGCGCCGCCCAGCAGAACGCCGACATCCGCCCCGATGTAGGTCACTACCGGGATCAGCGAGTTTCGGACGACGTGGCGCCGGATCACCAGTCCCCGGGGCAAGCCCTTGGCCACCGCCGTGCGAACGTGGTCGGTCCGCAGGGTCTCGAGCACCCCAGCCCTGGTCAGTCGCAACACAAAAGCAAGCGACAGGACCGCCAGCACGAAACCCGGCATGATCAGGTCCGGCCAGGGAGCGCCGGGTCTGACCGTGACCCGGAACAGGCCCAGCCGGACCCCCAGGATGTACTGGACCAGAAAGCCGATCACGAACACTGGCAGCGACAGGGCCATCAGCGACAGCACCAGCGAGACGTTGTCGATCACACCGCCACGCCGCAGCGCCGAGATGATCCCGACGCCGATCCCCAGCACGATCTCGTACAGGATGGCCACGATCGTGAGCCTGATCGTGATCGGGTAGGCCCGGAGGATCTCGTGCAGCACGCTGTCACCACTGGAGGTGGTGCCGAAGTCGCCGTGCAGCATCCCAGCCACGAAGTAGCCGTACTGGACGAAGATCGGCCGGTCCAGGTGCAGCCGGGCGGTTTCGGCCTGGACGAACGCGGCCGAGCAGGGCCGCTGGCCGCACCGCCCGGCGAACGGATCGCCCGGCAGCGCCCACACCATCATGAAGATGAGGAACGTGGTCCCGAGGACCACAGGGATCATCTGCAGGCCGCGCCGGGCGACGTACCGCCCGCCTTAACTGACCTGACCCAGATCAGCCATGGTGGTCACGGCCCCGCTCGTTACTTGACCGTGACGCTGGACAGGTCCAGCGTGCTGAATGGCGTGACCTTGACGTTGCTGAGCCGATCCGACCAGCCGGACTGCTGGGCGTAGTACCAGGTCGGGATGATCGCCATGCTCTGCGACAGCAGTGACTCGGCCTGCTGATAGGTGGTCAGGGCGGCGTCGCCGCTCTGACCGTCAGCCTTCTTGATCAGCGCGTCGAACTGCTTGTTGGAGTACAGGCCATCGTTCGAACTGGCTCCGGTGGCGTACAGCGGCTCCAGGAAGTCCTGGATCGACGGGTAGTCCATCTGCCATCCGGTCCGGAACGGCTGAGTCATCTTGTGCGCGTTGATGTCCTTGCGGGAGGTGGCCTGATCGACGTAGCTCTTCACCGTGCACTGGACGCCGAGCGCGTTCTTGATGCTGTTGCAGATCGCCTCGAAGGCCTCTTTGTTTCCGGGGCCATCGGTGTTCGTGCTCAGCACGAACGGTCCCTTGAACTTGGCCTGAGCCAGGTAGGTCTTGGCCTTGGCCGGGTCGTAGGTGCAGAACTCCCCACAGGCGCCCGCCTTGTAGCCATTCACCACTGGTGACACCCAGCCAGTGGCCGGAGTGCGGCCGCCGCTGTACACGGACTTAGTGATGGTGTCCCGGTCGATCGCCAGCGACAGCGCCTTGCCCAGGTTCGGGTCGTTGTAGTTCTTGTCGTAGGTGGGGATGGTGATCGTGCCGATCAGCCCCACCGGCTTGTTGAGCGTCCGGCCCGGCAGGTCCTTGGTGTACTGGTCACCGACCAGGGCCGAGGGTGGCACCTGGTCCATGAAGTCCAGGTTGCCGGCCAGCAGGTCGGCATACGCGGCCGAAGGGTCGCTGTAGGTCTTGAACTGGACATTGGTGACCTTGGGCTGATCCGGGCCCTTATAACCGTCCCACTTCTTCAACGTGAAGCCGGTGTCGCCGTCGCCGGACACCAGCTGGAACGGCCCATTGCCGATCGGCTTCTTGCCGAAGGCGGTGGGGTCCTTGAAGAACGCGGGCGGCAGCGGGGCGAAGCCCGTGTAACCGACCTCGACCGGGAAGAACGACTGGGGCGTCGACAACGTCACCTTGAACTCGGTGTCGCTGACCTTCTCCAGGCCGCTCATCGTCTTGACGGTCGGTGTTGGCGCCTTCTGCGGACCGTCCGCATCCGGGTCGGCCGGGTTCAGGTCGTTATAGCCCTTGATCGGGGCGAAGAAGTAATTGTTCAGCGCGCCGTTGGGCGCGTAGGCCGTCCAGTTCCAGGCGTTGATGAAGCTGTCCGAGTTGACCGGCGATCCATCCTGGAAGGTGTTGCCCGGCTTCAGCTTGACGTCCCAGACGAGGTTGTCGCTGGACTGGATCGACTCGGCCATGGAGTTCTCCGGGGCCGCAGTGTCGGGGTTGTAGCGCACCAGACCGCGGAACACCGCATCCAGGATGTTGCCGCCACCCACCTCGTTGGTGCTGCCCGGGATCAGAGGATTCTCCGGCTTGGTCCCGAAGATGGTGAGCGGGGTCGACGAGCCGTTGCCGCCGCTACCCGAGTCGTCGCTTCCACCACCGCAGGCCGTCAATGTCATGGCCCCCGCTATCACAGCGGCTCCCGCCATGATGAGCCTTCGCTGCTTCACTCGTGTCTCCTTCTGCGCTGGCCGACAGGCATCGGTAAAGGACGAACAACGTCGTCGTCTCTTCGTACCCGATATGTATGGCCCCGGACGAGCCCGGCTGAATTACGATCCGGACAAGGATGCTTCAGCGCTGACCATCTCACACCGTGAAAGTGCCAGCGAACCGGGTCCAGCGCCGGACATTGTCCGGAAACAATGGTGGACGACCCACTTCATGACTGTGCGGATCGAGTTGGTTACTTAAAGTGCTAATTCTGCAATCACGCCGGACGACATGCTGAATCGACCAGCGATCCGGTCGCCGGCTCAGCCCCGCTTGGCGCGCGCGGTGATCCGGGCCCGCGCGGTCTGGTCCAGCACTGATTTGCGGATTCGAGCCGCCTCTGGGGTGACCTCGACGCATTCGTCGTCCCGGCAGAACTCCAGGCACTGCTCAAGCGACAGCTTGCGGGCCGGCACCAGCCGCTCGAACTCGTCCGCGGTCGAGGACCGCATGTTCGTCAGCTTCTTCTCCTTGGTGATGTTCACGTCGATATCGTCCGCCCGGGAGTTCTCCCCCACCACCATGCCCTCGTAGACCACATCGCCGGGCTCGACGAACAGGCTGCCGCGCTCCTGCAGGTTGGCGATCGCGAACGACGTCGTCGATCCGGCTCGGTCGGCCACCAGCGATCCGGAAGCCCGGGTGCGCAGCTCGCCCACCCAGGGCTCGTAACCCTCGAAGACGTGGTGGGCGATGCCGGTGCCCCGGGTGTCGGTGAGGAACTCGGTGCGGAAGCCGATCAGGCCCCGGGACGGCACCAGGAACTCCATCCGGACCCAGCCGGTGCCGTGATTGCTCATCTGCTCCATCCGGCCCTTGCGAACCGCGAGCAACTGGGTGATCGCACCCAGGTAGTCCTCCGGGGCATCGATGGTCAGCCGCTCGAACGGCTCGTGCAGCTTCCCGCCGATCTCCTTGGTCACCACCTGCGGCTTGCCCACGGTGAGCTCGAAGCCCTCCCGCCGCATGGTCTCGACCAGGATGGCCAGCGCCAGCTCACCCCGGCCCTGCACTTCCCAGGCATCCGGCCGCTCGGTGGGCAGCACCCGGATGGACACATTTCCCACCAGTTCCCGGTCCAGCCGGTCCTTGATCAGGCGGGCCGTGACCTTGGTGCTCTTCGTGGTCCGCCCGGCCAGCGGTGACGAGTTGGCCCCGATCGTCATCGAGATGGCGGGTTCGTCCACCGTGATCAGTGGCAGCGGGTGCGGGTCGTCCGGGTCGGCCAGGGTCTCGCCGATGGTGATCTCGGGAATGCCCGCCACCGCGATGATGTCGCCCGGGCCAGCCTCCTGAGCCGGAACCCGTTCCAGCGCCTGGGTCATCAGCAGTTCGGTGATCTTGACCCGGCTCACGGTGCCGTCGCTGCGGCACCAGGCGGCCTGCTGGCCCCGGCGGATGGTGCCCGAATGCACCCGGCAGAGCGCGAGCCGGCCCAGGAACGGCGAGGCGTCCAGGTTGGTGACGTGCGCCTGGAGCGGCATCTTGTCGTCGTACGACGGCGCCGGGACGGTCTGCAGCATGGTGGCGAACAGCGGCTCCAGGTTCTCGCTGTCCGGCATGCCGCCGTTGGCCGGCCGGTTCAGCGAGGCCCGGCCTGCCCGCGCCGAGGCGTAGACGATCGGGAAGTCCAGGGCGGTATCCGGATCCACGCCGGTGCCGTCGATCAGATCCATGAACAGCTCGTAGGTCTCGTCCACGACCTCTTCGATCCGGGCGTCCGGCCGGTCGACCTTGTTCACCACCAGGATCACCGGAAGGTGGGCTTGCAGGGCCTTGCGCAGCACGAACCGGGTCTGCGGGAGCGGGCCTTCGGATGCGTCGACCAGCAGGGCGATTCCGTCCACCATGCTCAGCCCGCGCTCCACCTCGCCGCCGAAGTCGGCGTGCCCCGGGGTGTCGATGATGTTGAACGTCACCCCGCCGTCGGGCGCCCCCGGTCCGCGCCAGCGCACGGCGGTGTTCTTAGCCAGGATGGTGATGCCCTTCTCCCGCTCCAGGTCGCCGGAGTCCATCGCCCGCTCGTCGACGTGCTGGTGCTCACCGAACGAGCCGGTCTGCCAGAGCATGGCGTCGACCAGGGTGGTCTTGCCGTGGTCGACGTGCGCGACGATGGCGATGTTGCGCAGGTCGTCGCGGGTGAGCGTGGGCATGCGTGAGCACTCGTTCCGATGGAGGGGGTTGATCTATGAGTGTACGCGCTGGTCAGGACCCGCTGGCTCGCTTGATCAGGGCGGTCACGATGGGGACGTCGGCAGGCAGCCAGGCGACGTCCAGCCACTCCCCTGGGCCGAGCACCCGGATGGCGTCGTGATCCTCGATCGGAGCGGGCACGCCGGAGGTCACCCGGACCAGCCAGACCCGCATCCGGTAGGACGGCGGAAGCTCGAAGCCCTGGCCGCCCGGTGATGCCAGTTCATCGCCCAGCTCCACCTCGACGCCGAGTTCCTCGGCCAGCTCGCGGTGCAGGGCATCGACCGGATCCTCACCCGGTTCCACCTTTCCGCCGGGCAACTCCCAGCCACCGGCCAGCCGGGGCGGCTCGGTCCGGCGGGCGGCCAGCAGCGTGGATGGCGCGTTCAGATCGTCGACGATGGCTCCGCCCACCACGAGCTGCACCGGCCCAGGCTGCACAACGCTGAGCCTGGCACACACGCCAGCCCCGTTCGCGGATGCTGCACCGTACGACCGCGGCCTGCACCGCACGACCGGGGCAACGTGGCGGCAGCAGAACCGGATCAGTGATTCAGCGCAGGTACCACTCGTTCATGTTGTAGGTGACCTCGGCTTGGCTCGCGTTGTAATCCACGCCGCCCACGTCGGGCGCGGTGGCCAGAACGGCGGGGAACGCGAACAGCGGAATGGTGGGCAGGTCCCGCCACAGGATCACGTCCAGCTGAGCCTGCAGTTGCAACTGGAGTTCTGGATCCAGCTCGGAGTTGAGCCGCTTCAGCAGGATGTCGACGTCCGCGTTGCTGTAGCCGCCGTGATTGCGCCCACCCCCGGTCACGTAGGTGGCGTAGTTCTGGGACACCATCGGCGAACCGGACCAGGCGTACAGGGCGACGTCGAAGTCACCGGTGTTCAGGCCATGGTCGAAGAACGCCGGGCTGCCGGCGTCCTGGATGTTGAACCCGGCTTGGCCGCAGAACTCCCGGAGTAGATCCACCTCCGCCTTCCGCCGCGGATTCGGGGTCTGGTAGGCGATCCGGACCTCCATCCCGACTCGATGCTGTTGTTCGAGGATCTGCCGGGCCCCAGCCAGGTCCAGCGCGTCGTAGCCTTGCCCGCCGACCAGTCGCAGCCGCTGGTAGCCCGGCTGGAACGGCAACCGGAACCTCGACTCCAGCACCTGCGATCGCGGATTCTGTGGCTTGATCAGGTTGTCCACGATCTGCTGCCGGGGCAAGCACTTGGCGAACGCGACTCGCAGCGCGCGGTCCTTGAATCCGGAGAGCATGTTGAAATCGATGTGCTCCCAGGAGAATTCGTCATGGGTGGAGAGCTGGATCGTCGATCCGAGCCGTTTGAGCTGGGTTAACAGTTCCGGGTTCGGTTGCGGATCCATCACCTGGATCTCGCCGCGCTGCAGGGCCGCGGCCTGCTGGTCCTGCGGGATGAAGCGGATCACGATGGTGTGCGAACGGGGCGGCGTCCCCCACCACTTCGGGTTCGGCGTCAGGGTGATGGACATTCCGGCCTTCCAGCCGGAGACCTGATACGGCCCGGCCGAGGGCGCCAGTTCGGTCTTGTACTGCCCGGGCCGGAACACCCAGAGGCTGTTGTAGACGTCGCCGATCTTGGCCATCGTCTGCGGATCACCCCGCTTGACCGCGGCGATCAGATCCGGAACCCCGGACTCGTGCTCGATGATGTGCGCGGGCAGGATCTGACCGGCACCGAACAGCGCGTTCCAGTCCGCGTACATGGTCCGGTAGGTCAAGGTGAAGGTGCGGTCGCCGTCCTTGCAGGCCGGCATGTTCGCGTCTTCCCAGCCTGCGGTGTTCGCGGAGTTGAAGGCGGTCAGCCCGCGGCCGGTCGCCGGGTCGGTGCCGCCGGTCGGCCAGCGCCCGCTGTTGGCGGCCCAGGCCAGGACGGCGTCGTCGCAGTCGATCGGTTCGCCGTCCGACCACATGGCTTTCGGGTTGAACGTGTACCGGATGGTCAGCGGATTGTCCGAGACCTTGGTGTAGCTGCCGTACTCATGGTCGGCCACCACCGCACCGTTGATGCCGTAGTTCCAGAACCCGCGCAGGACCTGATTCAGCACAACGGTGTTGCGGACCAGGGCCTGGGTCGAGGTGTTGTCGTTGTAGGAGCTGAACTGCTGCTCATGGGCGTAAGTGATCGTGACCGGTGCGGTCACCACCTGTGGCTGCGCCAGCTTGTCCGAGCCGTCGCAGCTGCTCAGCCCGGCGGCCAGGACGACCGCCGACAGGATCGCCGCGATCCGCCGTCCGATCATGGCCCTCCTTGCCATCTCGCCCACATTGGCTCAGTGGCACGGGCTGCTTGTCTGCCAGACAATCCCGCTCTGGCAGCCTGTGCAAGTTCGCTGCCGCTGCGTTATCGAGATGCAACGGTTCACCGGCATCGAGGCGGCTCAATCGCGCCTGCTCATTGCCGGATCGCTCTTGTCGGCCGGGATCAGCCCGACCGCAGCTGGGGGGACGGGCCGCATCGGTCCCATCAGAATGCTGGGCCAGAATTGGGTAATGCCCAGAAGATGGACGCCAGCCAGCGGAGCTGATCGCTGCCCGATCCATCACAAGGCGATCCATCGCAGCGAAGGGGCCGCGATCTCGGCTGCCCAGGCGGTCGAGTCGGCCAATGGTCACGAACCCGGCGCAATGACCTGGTACTACTGCGAGGAGTCCAAGGGCTGGCACATCGGGCATCGGTCGATCCGCTCCCGGCTCGAACGCTGAGGAGGCAATAGTTTTCGAGTATCACGGATGGGCGGCCATCCGGGCGTCGTCCCGGTGGCCGGACGACCCTTCGGACGACGCCGATCTCCTGGCTCCCGTCGAGGCGGCGGTCCGCGACCTGATCGAACCGCTGGCCGGCTATGGCCTGATGGACCTGCGGGCGATGAACGTGGGGCTCTACCTGCACATGGCCGGTCATCCCAATCACCGCCGGTCGCAAGGCGATCGGATCATTGAGCTCTTCGGCCGGATCGGCGAGCTGGCTCCCGGTTCCTACGGGCTGCTCCACTGCTACGACGATGAGGACCAGAACGGCCTGAACAACGAGTTTCAGGTGTTCCGGATGGTTCGCGGAGAAGTCACAACCGCCCGGGATCCGTTTCTCTCGCCCTCGTGCCAGTCATCGAAGACCCGTATCCGGACTCGTCGTGACTTGCGGCCCCGCGTTCTAATGCACGGCCGATGTCCAGTCCAGCACGGCCTCGATGTGCTCTGGCCGCAGCGGAGTGACCATGGCCTCAGTGATGCGGGCGATGCTGTGCGCCTTGGTCTCCTCTGACGCTCCGGGAGCAAGGTAATTCTCCAGCGCCTGCTCCCAGAAGTGACCGAACTGGGCGATCATCATGGTGAAATCGCCGCGCCGCCGGATCCGGGCGGGGCCGCCCGCATCGAGGTATGCGCCGTAGAACGCCTCCGTCCGGCCCTGATCTCCCAGGCAGAAGTCGAACAATGCCAGCGGCAGCTCCTGCACCGGCTCGGCCAGACCGCAGTTCTCCCAGTCGATGACGCACACTCCGGCCGGGGAGACCGGCAGCAGGTTGGCCGACCAGAGGTCTCGATGACAGGTCTGCAGGTGCGCCGGCGGTTCGAGCCAGCCTTCCAGCTGGACCAGAAACGGGATCTCCGCGGCGAGGTCCGGCGTGAAGGGAGCCGAGGCCGCCCGCGACGCGTCCAGCAGCGCGTTCCAGCGATCGAGCCCGACCGCGTCGGTGTACCAGCCGACCAGCGGGCGCGTCGTGTGGTGGCGCACCCTGTGAATGGCGGCAAAAGTGCCTCCGATCAGTCCTGGATCCTGCCCGTCGTCGGCCGGAAGCATGTCCATCCACCGGTACACCCGAAGCTGGTGCGATCCCAGTTCGATCAATACCCGGCCCTGCCTGGTCCGGATCGGATCCGGAAGCAGCACAGAACCGGCCGCGAGCACCGCTTCCTGATACGAAAAGTCTTGTGCCGCGTCACTTTCGCACTGCCGCACGATCAGTTCCTTGACCGCGTACGACCCGCGCCCGGTCTGCAGCCGCCAGACCCGTCCCTGGGCGCCTCTGGCCGCGAACACGGGCTCCCCGCGAACCGGCCCGAGGTCGTATGCAGCTGCGACATCGGGCCAGTGATCAGACAGCACGACCCCTGCTTTCAGCTGATCATGAAAGTACTTGCGAGCTCAGCGCCGAAAATAACCCCATCAGGTCAAGTTCCGCCATGATCAGCGAACGAACTGGCAATGGCGGTGCGCAGGCGGGCAATGTCGTCGGCGTCCTTCTTCCGGCGCGGCCGGCCAGGTACCCAGACCGGCATCATGCGCTTGATCTCTATCTGGGCTGCGGGACTGATGATCTGGCAGGAGATGCCGGCCAGGCTCGCGTTCACAGCATGCTCGATCATCCCGGCCGGCCAAGCTGACCCAGCCCAAGGGCCGCCGCCAACGACCACTCCCCCGTGGGAATTGCGCGCCAGTGGCGCAAAGCTGAGTTCCACGCCCTGCCGTTCCAGATCGATCTGCTGGCCGGGCGGATGTTCAGCGCGATCCGCCCAGCCTCGGCCGGCCAGCGCTCGCTTCAGTTGTGGCAGCTCTTCTGACCAGACGAACCAGTCGACGTCCTGGTGCGGACGAGTGATCTCGCCGAGGAAGAAGTCCATCGCCCAGCCACCGCGCAGCCAGACAGCTACGTCCAGCCCACGGGCAACGTCCAGCACCTCGGCGATGGCCCCCAGTTGCCGATCGCTCTCGTCACCGGCCACACCTTCGGGCACCGCGCCTCACCCACTTCTCGCCGGAGTGGTCACCTGGCCAGACGTCGAGCGCTCGATCAGACGTTGAACCGGAACTCGACCACGTCGCCGTCGCGCATCACGTAGTCCTTGCCCTCCATCCGAACCTGGCCCCGGGCCTTGGCTTCGGCCATCGTCCCCGCGGCAACCAGTTCGTCGAAACCTACGATCTCGGCCTTGATGAAACCGCGCTGGAAGTCGGTATGGATCACTCCGGCCGCCTGCGGTGCCGTCCAGCCCTGCCGAATTGTCCACGCCCGAGATTCTTTTGGTCCAGCGGTCAGGAACGTCTGCAGGCCCAGAGTGTGAAACCCGATCCGCGCCAGCTGATTCAGGCCCGACTCGGTCTGGCCCACACTGGTCAGCAGCTCGGCTGCCTCTTCGGTGTCCAGCTCGGCCAATTCCGATTCGAGCTTGGCGTCCAGGAAGATCGCGTCGGCCGGAGCGACCAGATCGCGCAGCTTCTGCTGCAGCGTCTCGTCGGTCAGCCCGTCCTCGTCCACGTTGAACACGTAGATGAACGGCTTCGAGGTCATCAGCGTCAGATCCCGCAGCTGCCCCAGTTCCACTCCGGCCGCGCCCGCCCCTGCGTGCAGCGTGGTCCCCTGTTCCAGCACCTTCTGGGCGCCGGCCGCGGCATCCAGCACTGCCCGGTCGGTCTTCTTGCCCTTGACCTCCTTGTCCAGCCGCGGGATCGCCTTCTCCAGCGTCTGCAGGTCGGCCAGCATCAGCTCGGTATGGATGACGTCGATGTCGTCGGCCGGGTCCACCCGCCCGGCGACGTGCACCACATCGTCGTCGGCGCACGCGCGCCCCACCGGGCAGATAGCGTCCGCCGCCCGCATGTTGGCCAGGAACTTGTTGCCCAGCCCTTCGCCCTCGCTGGCCCCCTTCACGATGCCGGCGATGTCGACGAACGAGACGGTGGCCGGCACCTGTCGTTCGCTGTGGAACAGCCCGGCCAGCACGGCCAGACGTGGGTCGGGCAGCGGCACAACGCCCACGTTCGGCTCGATGGTCGCGAACGGATAGTTGGCCGCGAGCACCTCAGCCTTGGTCAGGGCATTGAACAGAGTCGACTTTCCGACGTTGGGGAGCCCGGCGATTCCGATCGTGAGTGCCACACCACCAAGGCTATCGCCGCTGCGATTCCAGCTGCGCCGGACTTGTCGGTGGCTGCTGCAACCCTGTCGGCATGACCTCGTTGATCGCCGGAGCCACCGCCGCAGCCCTGCTCAGCGGCCTGCTGACCTGGCTCCTGGCGACCGCGGTGGCCCGGGCGAAGCTGGCCGGGCTGATCGCCGAACGGGACTTGCTCCGCGAACGGGTGACCGACCTCGAGGTGGCCATCGGGCAGGACCAGGAACTGGCCGCGACGATGGCACCGCTGTCCTCCACCCTGCAGCGGGTGGAGCGGCAGGTTCAGGCCTTGGAGCGCGACCGGATCGAGCAGTTCTCCCGGCTGGACGAGCAGCTGTCCGCCGTCCGCAATTCCGAAGAGGCGCTCCGAGTCCAGACCGCCTCCCTGGCCGGAGCTCTGCGCTCGCCCACCGCACGCGGCGCCTGGGGTGAGATCCAGCTGCGCCGGGTGGTCGAGCACGCCGGGATGCTGGCCCGGGTGGACTTCAGCACGCAGGTCACCGGGGCCACCCCGGACGGCGCCGGCGTGCGCCCGGACCTGGTTGTGCATCTGCCTGGCGGCAAGCACCTGATCGTCGACGCCAAGGCACCATTGGCGGCCTTCCTGGAGGCCAGCGAGGCCGGCGAGCCATCCCC